>USCP01000172.1 GCA_900553245.1 uncultured Peptococcaceae bacterium | reverse complement strand
CCGCCGCCAACCGTGGCTGGTGGCCCGATGACAAATTGGTAGACGCCTATCACATGCTTTACGAGATAATCGAAGGAGGCGCAGACAATGAATCTCTTTGACGCCGGCACCCCCACCCCCGAAGAAAAGGTGGACGTGCTCTACGAAAAGGACGGCACACGCATTGAACGCATCACCAGCTGGCAGCATACCACCCCCGTTGATTTTTGGTATGACCAAGACGAGGATGAATGGCTGGTGCTCTTAGAAGGCAACGCCACCCTCCGCTACGACAGCGCACAAGCCGGCGAAAACGAAGTACTGCGCCCTCTCAAAAAAGGAGAGCCACTTCTTATTCCGGCGCATATGCGCCATCAAGTCGCCCACACCTCAAGCCCTGCAATTTGGTTGTGCGTGTTTGTTAATTGATATTAACTATACTATAAAGTCTCTTTTAAAAACAAAAGCCCCATCGTTACAAGCTATTCCAGCTTATAACAACGGGGCTTAACTATTAGTTGTTTATTCAGAGTCAGATTTTTCTTTAATAAGCGCTTTCAACTCATTTAATTCACGCTCCATATATTTCTTTTGTTGCGCAAATTCCCATTCCATATCTTTTTTATAGTCATGCATACGTAATGGCATTAAAAAGATAATGAGGAAAAAAATAGTTTGTACTACAAACCAAATAAATGTCGCAAAACCATTTTGAGCTGTAATATTGGAAATAATTTCAGTCAACATAGCTCTCACCTCATTTTAAGAAACAGATGTATGAGTTCTTGTTGTATCACCTGAATTTACAGGAAATTTTAAATGCCCATCAATAACCTCAACTGTAACATCCGTCCATTTATGAAAATATTCAGCAAATATGTCTACTACACCTGCATAACCATACTGAGTTGGAACAAAAGCTTTTCCTGATTTTGTCCATCTATTTCCAACTGGTGCGGGATATTGCATCGCAATATCATATCTTATACCATTTGTGCCTACTTCAGATGACGGATAAATACGTTCTTCCATATCTTCTTCCATCGAATTTATTGGTGCATAATAAGCTTTACCTGTTGAGCCACCTTGAATACAATAATCATTTGAAATAGTCGTTAAGATGACATCTTCAATTAGATTAAGTGGTCTACTATTGTCCCAATGCCAATACACAGTATAGTTCAACTGATTTCCCACTCTGGAAATCGAAGCAATCCCCAAAGCAAGTTGAGCACCTACACGCCTTGCTTCACTCTCTGATACTACATCATAGTTTCCGGTCTTTATCGCTTGGACGGTATCTGCACTTAACCCTTTACTTTCTAAAAACTCATCCGGATATGTTGCGACATTTTCCAAAACAAGATCTTTAACACTTTTAGTTTTGATTCTCTCTACATCAGCTGGGCTCATCCCCATGTGAAATAGTTCTGATACAGGCGTTACCTTTAAATCTATCAAAGCATCATATTCTTCTGCAACAATAGCTCCCGGTAAACTTTTAATTTCATCAAATGTTAGGGTATCATCATTTGCCATAAAACCTTCGTACGTACTATCCATTTCTGTTACCTGATCCATATGCGACTCTGCAGCTTCAGCTTGATAAGAAGGCACTAAAATACATCCCATCAACGCACAAGCACAAATTATCGCCAGGTTTTTCCTAGTTCTGTTTTTCATTATACTCGCCTCACTTTCATAAAAAATACAAATTTCCCTACAATCAAGACTGTCATCTCTACATCTAATCAACACGCAAAAAACTATATATTCATAGTATCACATTTTTTATCGAATTCAACAGTTTATCTTATCCAACTCTTTCTCCCCAAGTTTTATAATTTATTTTTTCATTTTCCATTTAATATGATACAATAATAAAAAGCTCAAAATTTTTTGCGTGTGATTTAGCCAAAAAAGGAGGCACTCACCATGGGACTCTTAGAAAAATTCCGCCGCATTATGGCGAGCGATGCCAATTACAGCAAGCGCGATGAAGCCGGCTTGGCCCGAGGCTCCCTCTGGGAAGGCGTCTATGACCGCTCCAATACCCCAAAGGACGGCTGGGGCGGCATGCCAAAGGATTATTCCGACGAAAGCCACCCACCACAAAAGAAATAAGCATACAAAAAGACACTGCCCCAACGGACAGTGTCTTTATTTTTTACATATCGCCAAGCTGGTCAAGCCAGTTCATGCTTTTAATGACGTCCTCAAACATGCTCTTGTCCTGCTCCATGCAATCAAGGGCAAAGAGGTCTTCCGTATCTAATTGAAAGTCAAAGCACGCCACTGCTTGCTTCATCAATTCTACATCGGTGGTACGGGTGAGCACTGCCACATTGCGTTCAAGCTGCCAACGCAACAGCACCTGCTCGGGGGTGACGCCGTGACTTTCGGCAATTTCTTGCACTCTTGGACGCTCAAGCATGGACCAGTCCCCAAAGGGCGCCCAGGCCATCGGCTGAATGTCCTGCTGACGCAGAATCTCCATGAGCATCGGGCGTTGATAATAAGGATGGCGTTCAATTTGCACCACCTGTGGATGCTCCTTATTGTGAATAATGAGATCTGCCAAGCGGTCCGGAAAGAAATTGCCCACACCGAGGGCTTGCACAAGTCCTTCTGCTTTAAGCTCATTCATGGCGCGCCATGCCCCGTAGACATCATTATACGGGTGCGGCAAAATCATGAGGTCAATATAGTCCACCCCCATGCTCGCCATGGATTCCTTGAGGCTCGCCTTGGCGCGCTCGTAGGTGGTATTTTCAACGGTCAGCTTGGTGGTCAAGAAAACGTCACCGCGGCTCACACCGCTTCTGCGAATGGCACGTCCCACCGCCGCCTCCAACCCCTCGTTTTGGGCGGTGTCCACCAAACGATAGCCCAGCGCCAAAGCCTGCGCCACCGCTTCTTCGCAATCATCCTCTGCCATATTGCGGGTACGAATCCCAAGCATTGGCATTTCAACACCGTTATTTAATATCACGGTATCCATCTTATACAACTCCCTTTTCATTTCTCCATAATGACTTTGACCCATTCTACCATTCTATTGCTCTTTAGTAAACAAAGTGGTTCGCCAATTAACCGTTTCGTCACTCCATCTCCACAATCGTCACGGCTTGCACGACATCGTGAAATGCCGTATGCTAAAGTGAATCAAACAAAGGAGGCCCCCTTCTTATGAACAAACATGATTTTTTTGCCTTTCTCGATGCAGCACTGACCCCTTACCATGCTGCCGATGCCGCCAACCGGTTCCTTGCTGAAAAAGGCTTTACCGCACTGGACCCCAACGCCGATTGGTCTCTTACACCGGGTGGACGTTATCTCATCGATTTTAATGACGGCACCATCTTTGCCTTTGTAATGCCGCAAAACGCGCCAAAGGGCGTGCATATCATCGGTGCCCATACCGATAGCCCTGCGCTTCGCGTCAAGCCCCTACCAACGCTGAACCGTGAAGGGATGCAATTGCTCAATATTGAGGTCTACGGCGGCCCACTCCTTGACACTTGGTTTGACCGACCTTTAGGGGTTGCCGGCCTAGCCTACAGCAAGGGCAGCGATTGGGCCCATCCGGTGCGTCACGTCATTACCCTCGCAGAAACCGTCACCATTCCGTCCCTTGCGATTCATATGAAACGCGACAGCGGCGACATCAATCCACAAAAGGAGCTTTTGGTCCTTTGGGGAAGCGCCGATGCGCCTTCCGTTGAAGAAC
>USCP01000171.1 GCA_900553245.1 uncultured Peptococcaceae bacterium | reverse complement strand
TGGCATGGCCCATCCACAGGTCAATATTCATGGTGGCGACTATACCTATGACGGACAGAAGCGGTATCAGCTTGAATTCTATGAAGGCAGTGAGGATGACACCCAAGCCCTCTTAAACTACCACTTTAACCGCGTCGCTTTCTATAGCGATGACCAAGGAAACCTCATGATGGTTCGCATCTTCCGCACCGATTTGAGCGACAAGGTCGGCGATTACCCAATCATCAGCGCCGAAGACGCCCAAGCCCTGCTGAGTGAAGGGCACTGTCTCACGAATGTACCGACCCCATTCCCAGGAGAAGACGCCATCGCAAAGGTTGAGCTTGTCTACCGCAACAGTACCGGCGACGCATACTATATGCCATACTATCGCTTCTATGTAGAAGTGCCGCCACAAGACAACGCCACCACCAACCTAAAAAACTACGGCGCCTACTACGTCCCTGCCGTAGCCGGTGAATACCTCACCAATATGCCAAGCTGGGACGGCAGTTTTAACAATTAAAATCAATCATAACAAAAGCGCCTCTGTACTGTGCAGGGGCGCTTTTGTTGCAGTGGTCACAATACAACCGTTGCTTCATCGGTGGTTGAAAGTATTCCTTATAGGTGCTTTTGTGCTATGATGTAACATATGTTATACCAATCATCATCCCTGAAATGATAGGCTAATAATCGCAGAAGGGAGGCGGGTGTGGTGAGTGAGATTGAATATCTTATTGATGGGCTCATTGCAGAGCTGCAGGAAAAGCGTGCGCTTAGGGTGCATACCTATGAAAAGGGTGCGGTGATCATTCCTTTGGGCAAGCGTGTGGAAACCCTTCATTTTTTGGTGGAAGGAAGTTGCTATCGCAAATCCTTGACGGATGAGGGGTCAGAGATTATTTACGAAACCCTCACCCCGCAAAGTGGGCTCCAGCGGTTTTTGGAGTTGCTGATTTTTTATAGCGACAGCCAAACCAGCACCACCACCTTTGTGGCAAAGACACCGTGCCTGTGCTATGGCATTGACATCAAAGACTCCTATGCTTATGCCAATCGTCATCCGGATCTTCTGCATGCGCTGGTGTCCACCGCCATCAAAAGCTACGACAGCTTGGATGACAAATACCACCGCCGTCACGGTGGCAAAGCCGCCAACGATTTGTGCGATATGATTTATCACCGCATGGTGGAGGAAAACGGCGTGCTTGTGGCAAAGGTGGAAAATCACAGCGAGCTGGCACGACACTTGGGCATCCATCGCGTGAGCGTGGTGCGTATCCTAAAGCAGCTGGAGGACCAAGGCGTGCTCCAACGCAGTACACAGGGACTCATTATAAACGATGCGCCTGCCATCTTGGCCTATGCCAAGGGCAAGCGCTTTACCTACAAAAAATAGCGAGATGATAGAAAAAGGGGAGAATCAACATGATTGGTGTAGCAGTAGACGTGTTGGGGGTGCTTTTGGGCACCCTGATTGGGATGGGCCTTGGCAAGGGCATCAACGAGCGTATGAATGTGACCCTCATGCAGGGGATGGGCTTGGCAGCCATTCTTATTGGTGCAAAAATGGCAGTCACCGCCGAGGACGACCTCATCGTTATTGTAAGCATTGTCATCGGGGGCGTCATTGGTGAGCTTTGTCGCTTGGAAGACCGCCTCAATCACATGGGCGACTGGCTCAAGGGCTGTTTTAGCATCAAGGATGAAAACTTTATCAACGCCTTTATGACTGCAAGCCTGCTCTTTTGCGTAGGGGCGATGTCCATCGTCGGTGCGATTGAAGCAGGGCTCAGCGGCAACAATGAAATCCTCTTTATTAAGACCATTTTGGACTTTGTCACCGCTGTGGTACTCGCCTCTTCTTTGGGGATTGGCGTGGGCTTTTCTGCCATTTTGGTGCTGGGCTTTCAAGGGAGCATCGCCATCCTTGCCGGCATGATGCAATACATCCTTGTGGGTGACGTCATCACCTACATGAGCGCCGTCGGCGGTGTGCTTATTATCGGCGTCGGTCTCACCGTCAGCGGCATCAAAGCCATCAACGTGACCAATCTACTGCCGAGCGTTTTTGTTGCCGGCGCAATGGGCTACTTTACCATGATGATGTGATCGATTGCGTGAACCCTCCGACTATACTCGGAGGGTTTTTCTATTGGCGTCAATTCCTTGATAAGCCCCTGTAAAAAGGGCTATAATAACGCTATCGTTTGAGTAAGGAAAGGGAGGGGAACCCATCATGCGATTTGCCATTTGTGATGACGAGCGACAGCATATCAAGGTGCTCGCCGATTATTTTGCGCACTGCAGTGAATACCGTATTGAGACCGAGACCTTTGAGAGTGGCGAGGCATTGATTGACGCCTACGACATCAAGGGCTGTGTCTTTGATGCGCTCTTTATTGATATGGAAATGGGTGGCATGAACGGCATCGAGACCGCCAACGCCATTCGCACGCGGGATGAGGGCGTGAGTATTGTCTTTGTGACGAGCCACGAGGAATACGCCATTGAGAGCTTTCAGTGCAATCCGTTGCGCTTTTTGAAAAAGCCCTTGCAACCGGAAAAGCTCGATGACGCCTTGCGTGCAATCAACCATGTGCTGACTCAAAAACGCGCCACCTTTACTTTTTATGAAAATAAGAACTATGTGCGCCTTTATTGTGCCGACATCATTTATTGTGAAGGCAGCCGCAACAAGGTGATGCTCTATACCACCGATGGCGTCCATCAGGTGCACATGACCTTTGCCGAGGTTGAGAAAGCCTTGGCGCCGGGGATGTTTTACCGTTGCCACAAGGGCTTTTTTGTCAATTTGGGATACATCAAAAAAATCGTTGGTCAAGACATCGTGCTACACCATTGCGAGACGGTGCTTCCCATCGGCCGTGCCTACAAGCAAGGCCTCAGGGAAGCGGTGGTGGACTATGAGGAAAGGATGTTTCACTGATGCTGGCGTTTGAAATTGTTGAAACCCTCATGCCTTTTATGGAAGCCTTGATGTTTTTCCTAATATTTGAAGCCTTCCTCGATCGCCGCCCCGGTTGGGGTCTGTGGCGCTATGTGTTAGGGGTTGTTGTGCTCGGTTGCCTGATTATGTGGAGCAACCACATGTTTTTGTATACCTTCAAAAACTTTATACTTATTTTAGTGATAGCTATGATAGTAGCTGATGTGTGTTATGAAGGTTCATTAGTTGTAAAAGCTTTTGCATTTTTTATTGAAACCATCATTAGTATTGCTTCGGAAGTAGCGGTGATGAATATTATGGCCAGTGTATTGGTTTGTTCGGCTACTGACATTGTGACTGTGCCAGCGTACCGTTTTGTTGGTATCTTATTGTCTAAGTTTACTGCCTTGGCTGTTTGCAATGGGATTCGTGTGAAGCGGAGTATGCATCGAATTCATCTCAACACTGTCTATTGGATATTCTATACGGTGCTCTTTGGTATTGTTTCGATGGTAATATTTTTTATTTTTCGTATGGTCTACGTGCTCAATAGTACCTACTATAATACTTTGGCCACCATCGGTGCGGTAGGTTTGCTTTTTTGTACCTTTTTAGTGCTTTATTTATATGAAAAGCAAGCCGAGCAAAGCGCACAGCTTCGCATGCGAGAGCAGTATGAGCGTCATCTTAAGTCCCAAGTCAAGCACTTGGATGAAATCCTGCTCAAACAGGAGGAGCTGCGTCGTGTTAGGCATGATATGACCAATCAGCTCGTGGCCATCCAAGGCTATTTCCATGAGCGCGACACCACAGGCGGTGAGGCTTATGCGACACTCCCCCTGT
>USCP01000170.1 GCA_900553245.1 uncultured Peptococcaceae bacterium | reverse complement strand
CCCTCCCTGTGGGCGTGGTCTTGACCATTCCGGCAGCAGGGAGTGAATGTAGTCCTGTTACCGTTGTGACAAAGATGGACACCCATGACAAACGCAGTTTCCACAATGATCTCGTGATTCCTCGTTTTGCCATTGTGGCACCGGATGTCTTTACCACATTGCCAAAGCATCAAATCGCCAATGCCACCATTGACGTCATTAGCCACACCTTAGAACGTTTCTTTAGCGACAGCACCGGTGTGACCTTGATGGATCGCTTCTGTATTGCAACTGTTGAAAATGCTATGCAACAAGGTTTGTACCTCTATGACCATCCGGACGATGTGGACGCATGGGCTGACTTTGCCCTCACCGCGACCGTTGCTCAAAACGGTTTCCTTGGTCAAGGCCGTAAGGAAGACTGGGGCACCCATGGGATTGGCCACGAAATGAGTTCTTTCTACGACATGGCCCACGGTGCCAGTCTTGCTATTGCGACCCCTGCTTGGATGCGCTATGTGTCCAAGGAAAAGCCGGCGCGTTTTGTGCAATTTGCTCGCGAAATCATGCACATTTATACCCAAGACGAGCAGCAAGCCATCGAAATGTCCATCAAGGATTTTGAAGCCTTCTGTCATCGTTTGGGTCTTGCGACCACATTGACCGAGGCCGGCATCCCTGATGCGGACATCAAGGAAATGGCAAAGAGCGTGGTTAAATATCGCAGCCGTGGTCAATTCAAGGTACTCAAGGAAGAAGATTGCTTGGCCATTTATGAATTGGCGCTTTAATCAACAGCGTGACAATCGCATAGAATAAAACGGCACTGTACGCAGTGCCGTTTTTGTTGGAAAAAGGGAAGGTGTGAAAGGGTCGTATACCAATCAAAAGGAGGACTTGCCGTGCGTCTATCATCGGAACAAAAAAATTCATATCTTCATAGTGGCATTTTGCTTCTAACTGCCACGATTTGGGGGCTTGCCTTTATTGCCCAAAGTGTGGCAATGGATGTCATTGGTCCATTGACCTTTGCCGGCGCACGTAGCGTGTTGGCCGTGTTGGCATTGACGCCGGTGGTGCTGGTATTGCGTCGTCGTGGCGCAGTAAAGCTGCCGACGGAAACCGGCTGTGATCGAAAAACCTTCCTTGAAGGTGGCATTGTTTGCGGTAGCTTTCTTTTTATGGGTATGGCATTGCAGCAAACGGGCCTTGTCTATACCACCGTTGGCAAAGCGGGATTTATTACTACCTTTTATGTGGTACTGGTGCCGTTAATGGGAATGCTCTTTGGTCGTCACGTGGGCGGCCGTGTGTGGGTAGCAGTGGGGCTTGCTGTGGCAGGGCTTTATTATCTTAGTATGACTCCCGGCGATTTTTCCGTAGCCCGCGGTGACCTCTATGTACTTGCAAGTGCTTTTGGCTATAGTATGCAGATTATCTGTGTGGCCCACTATGTGCAAAAAATTGATGGTGTGCTTCTGAGCTATATGGAAATGGCAGTGTGTGCCTTCTGGGGCGTGGCAATGGCTGTTCTTTTTGAAGCCCCGACTTGGACCTCCCTCCTGCAAGCGGCGATGCCGATCATCTACGCCGGCGTCGGCTCCAGCGCCATTGGCTATACTTTGCAAATTATCGGTCAAAAAGGGGTTAATCCGGCAGTGGCATCGCTCATATTGAGCCTAGAAAGTGCCATCTCTGCCATTTTTGCCTGGGTGCTATTGAACCAAGCAATGAGCGGCCGCGAAATTTTGGGCTGTGTGCTTATGTTCGCAGCGATTCTCGTGAGCCAGCTGCCGGCGGAATGGTTTTTGCGCAAAAGACGTATATGAGCCTGAAAATATTTCTTTTTGAAGAGGTTTTTTTGTTTCAAAACGAATGGAACGAAAGGCCCTCTCGTTTCGAAATAGATGCAACGAAAAAGCGTTTCGTTGCAAAACGAGTGAAACGCTGATACACTAATTAGAAAGAGGTGAGCACGATGCGTGAAAATAGTCAATTAGAATTTAAAGAAAATATACTTTCGAAAACCTATTTAAAAACGGTGAGTGCATTTGCAAATTTTAGTGGTGGCACGATTTTGTTTGGTGTGCGGGATGATGGTACGGTGTGTGGGATTGAACAACCTGAGGAGGCATGCCTGTCTATTGAAAATCAACTTAATGACAGCCTCAAGCCTGTACCATTCTATAGCCTTGATATTCGTGAGAGCAGCGTCGTGGCACTTGTAGTGGAAGAAAGTCCTGATAAGCCTTATCGGTACAAAGGTAAAGCTTACAAGCGTCATGATACTTCAACGGTAGAGGTGAGTCGTTTGGAAGAAAACCGTCTTATTTTGGAAGGGATGCATCGTAGTTTTGAAACTCTGCCGAGCAGTAGTCAAGACTTGTCTTTTATATTACTGGAATCACGTCTTCAATCTGAGCTGGGAATTGGAAATTTGAGTGAGGATATATTAAAGACACTGGAACTTTTTACCGAAAAAGACGGCTACAACAATGCTGGAGCTTTGCTTGCAGACAAAAATCATTTTCCTGGCGTTGATATTGTTCGTTTTGGCGCAAATTTGGATGAGGTTATGGAACGCCAAACCTTTGAGCATATATCAATTTTGGCGCAACTTGAAAAAAGCATGATGGCGTTTCGCCGTTACTATCAGTATGAAAAGATTGAAGGTGCTACAAGAAGGATTGTAGATCGAATTCCGGAGCGTGCCTTTCGTGAAGCCCTCGCCAATGCTTTGGTACATCGTCAATGGGATGTAAAGGCACAGGTACGGGTGAGTATGTTTGAGGATCGTATCGAAATTTATTCTCCTGGTGGTTTGCCTGATGGTGTGAGCGAAGAAGGCTATTTGCATGGGCAGCTTTCTATTTTGCGTAATCCAATTATAGGGAATGTATTTTTTCGCTTACGCTATATTGAAAAATTTGGTACCGGTATTCGTCGTATCAATGAAGCCTATAGTGGCATGATTAATAAACCGCGTTTTGAGATATTTCCGGATAGTTTGTCAGTGATTTTGCCAGTGTTTAGTGAGAATGCTGGTCTTTCAGATGAAGAAACGAGTTTGCTCACACTACTTGACGCACAAGGCACTATGAGTCGTGCTGAGATTGAAGCAGCCATGGGCATTAACAAAGCAAAGGCGATTCGTCTCCTAAATAATCTTTTAGAGGCACATTTCATTGAACGCTACGGTAGTGGACGTAGCGTGGTTTATGGATTGATATCATAAAAGGCACCACAAGCCACTGCCACTCGCGCGCAAATCGCAGCAGTGCTAGAGCGTTACTGTGAAACTGTAGCGAAATAAAGCTGTTATCAAAACCGCGTCCCTCGGGGCGCGGTTTTTGCGTTGCCGGTAGAATGCAACGAAAGGCGCTTGCGTTGCAAAACGAATGGCACGCAAAAAAGCCACCGCAAACTGCGGTGGCTTTTGTTGTATCATCGGTTATTTTTTGCGTTTTTTCTTGTCGCCGTTTTTCTTACCTTTGTCGTTTGTGGGTTCTACGTCTGCACGAATGTCTTCTAAGAGGTTTTCGATGCTTTCGAGTTGGGTGGTGCCGGATTGGGCCATCATGTCGCGGTAGACTTTGGTGGCGCGGGCGAGGGCCGGGCTTTTGTCTTCTCCTAGGATGTCTTCCAATTGTGCGACGTTGTAGTAGGTGTCGCAGTAGGTGGAGAGGCGTTGGTTCAAACGGCGGATGCGTAGGTATTGTTGGGCTTCGTGAAAGTTTGCCAATGGGCTAAAGAATTCAAAGAGGTAACGCGAGGTTTTGCAGAGTTTACGCAGTGCTTCGCTTTGTTCGAGGCTGGGAAA
>USCP01000169.1 GCA_900553245.1 uncultured Peptococcaceae bacterium | reverse complement strand
TCCGCATCCATTTGAGAAAATGGGCAGCGGCCCCGACGCTGTAGCCGTCAAAGACATGGTCGGCATAGCCGGTGACAAAAACAAGTTGCAGGTCGCTGTCTGCCGCACGCAAGCGGCGCGCCGTTTCCATGCCGTCAAGCGCCCCCATTTCCATATCCAAAAAGACCACGTCAAGCTCGCCGGCGTGCTTTTCGAGCCATGTCAAAAGCCCCTCACCGGAGGAAAACTCGCGAAAGTCCCCTTCCCAGCCTCCGGCTTCTAATGCACGTTCCAACTGGCCGCGCAGCACCAAGCGTGCATCGTAGACGTCGTCGCAAATGCCGATTCGTAGCATTCTATCACCCCTTTTATTGATGCTCTTATTGTAGCATAGGGTAGAAAATCGAGAAAACCAAAGTTGACAGGAAAACGACCAATTTTGACATTTGACTGTGGCGCGCTGTCAAAAATGACACCCGCTTTGCCAAAAATACCATGCCCGTTTGCGGGGGGCGAAGGGGGCAGGTATGATGAAATCAAGAAAGAGAGGAGGCGCAGCAATGAACACAAGAAAGGAGCACACCTGCCCATAGTGCGACAGCAAGGAGATTGTCATTGGCAAGCAAATGGGCTACGGCAATGTTCAGCCCAATCGCTTCATGACCATCAAGGGCGAACCCCTTTTGCATGTGATTTGCAAAAACTGCGGCACCGTGATTCGCTCCTATGTGGAGCATCCGGACAATCTGGAATAACCATTCGCACCCTATGGGGTGTGTCTATACTATCAAAGAAAAAGGAGGCAATCTTATGCTAACCGTCAAAGATTTACATAAATCCTATCAGGTAGGGGACAGTACCTACGAAGTTTTAAAGGGCATCGACCTTGATGTTGCCAAGGGTGAATTTGTTGGGGTCATGGGGCCGAGCGGCTCCGGTAAAACCACCATGCTCAACTGCATTTCCTGCTATATTCCGGCAGACAGCGGTAGCATCATGTTGGCAGACTCGGAGCTTGCGCGTCTTTCTGAGGACGAGCTTGCCGAGGTCCGCAACAAGGAACTTGGCTTTGTCTTTCAAGACTTCCTTTTGCTTGATGGGCTCACTGTGCGTGAAAACATCCTCTTGCCGTCCATCATTGGCGGTACCGTTTCAAGCCAAACCGAAAACCGCGCTGACCAGCTCTTGGACGTGTTTGGTCTGGCTCATATTACCGACAAATATCCGGCAGAAATCTCCGGCGGTGAAAAGCAACGCACCGCGGTGGCGCGTGCCCTCATCAATCAGCCAAAGATGATTCTCGCCGACGAGCCAACCGGCAACCTCGACAGCAAATCCTCCCGCGCCGTGATTGATTCCTTTATGCAAGCCAAGGATGCCTTGGAAGCGACCATTCTCATGGTGACCCACGATTCCTATGCGGCGTCCTTCTGCGACCGCGTGGTGATTTTGCGTGACGGGGTGGTGTGGAAGGTACTGAGCCGTGGCACCACCGACCGCATCCATTTCCAAGATGCGCTTCTTGAAGCCATCGGCGCCATGGGGAAGGAGTGAGCACCATGACCTCCTTTAATGACGTGAACAAACGACTGCGTAAGAAAAACCGCGGTCGCTATGCGCTCCTTGCGAGCTGTTGCTTTGTGTCGGTGCTGCTCATTACCGCTTATATTTCGATGATGGGTTCCGAAACCGTGCTTTCTGTGCTTCCCGAAGGGGGCGACAGCCGCAAGCAAATGATGATGATTTTTGCCTTGGCGGTGATTGGTTGTGCCGTCTTTACGACCTACGCCGCCGGTATTTTCTTCCGTGAGAAGAGTCGAGAAACAGGGATTTTCCTCGCTTTGGGTGCGACCCGCAAGCAGCTTGCCCGTGCCCTCTACGGGGAACTGACCGTGATTGGGCTGGTCTCCTGTGGGGCTGGGGCACTTTTGGGGATGCCTTTTGCGGCACTCATTTGGCAGGGGTTCCGCCTCTTTATCGTCGATAGCGACGAGATGGCCCTTTCCTTTGACCTGCAAGCCCTCTTGGTGGCTGGGATCTTTGCCCTCTTTGTGCTGGTGATGCTCTTTTGGATGGGGCGCCGCTCTATCAGAAAGACCAACATCATCGATGTGGTGCAGGAATCCCACAAATCCGAGCCGATTCGTGCGGTGCCGCGCTGGTACGGTTGGGGCGGGCTGCTTCTAGCGGTGATTGGTGCTGTGGTTGGCTTTAATGCCGGGAGCTTTTTCGTGGTGTATCTGCACTGGTATCCACCGGGCTTTGTCACCGCACCGTTTTACCTCCCACTCTTTATCGGGCTTTACATGATGCTCTTGCACACCGTTGGCAACGGCTGGAGGCGTAAGAAAAAGAAATACCGTGACATCATCTCTGTGTCCATGATGAAATTCCAAGCCCGTCAGACCGTGCGCAATATGCTCGTGATGACCTTGCTCATCGCCGGTGCCTACTTTGGTGCCTTTTACAGCCCGATGTTTGGCGTGGGTGCCTTGATGGACTACAACAACCGTCCGATTGATTACATGTATTTCTATCGCAATGACCAAGACCTTCCCGGTGAACAGGATGTGGAAGCCTTGGCAGAGAAGTATGACGTCACCATCACCGATTTCAACACCGCACCGATGGCGCGCTTGGGCGTAGATGGGATGGACCATATTGAAACGGAAGGGAAGATGGGCACCACTTATGAGGACGTTTATGCGGAGGTACTTTGCTCCAATCTCTTTATGCCGGAGGCTTACTACAACGCCATCACCGGCGAAAATGCCGATGTGAAGCCTGGAACCGCGACCCCGATTATGGATAGCAACGAGGACAATCGCTATACGATTAGCGGCGATATTTCGCTCATTACTAATACCGTGACCAATGAGCAGTGGCCGGTGGAAACCACCGGCATGTTCAAAAACGATGTGCTGTATGGTCATTATGTGCTCGATGATGCGGATTATGCCACCATGACCGAGGGCCTGTCCGATGAATGGTTGGAAACCATGGTCTGCTTCAATGTGATCGATGTTGCCAATACCTACGACTTTGCCGATGCCCTCTTTGACACCATTGTGGCAAGCTCGGGCCCTGAAGTAGAAATCTATGATGCGTGGGATCCGGTGGAACGTGAACGAGAAATTGCCGCCAAGGGTGAATATTTTATGGATCCGGAATACCTTGGTAAGCATGGGTTTGAATCCATTGATTATGATGAACCGGATAGCACCGATTTCCGTATGCATTGGCAATATATGCCGAAGTTTGCCGTGCTGGAAAAGGCTGATTTTGTCAAGACCACAGCGGTATATATGCTGACCTTTGTCTTTATTGCCATCATCTGCTTCGCTGCTGTTTTTGTCATTGTCTACACCCGTTGCCTCTCCGTAGCGATGACCAACCAAAAGGTCTATGATGACTTGCGTCACCTGGGGGCACCAAAGGCCTATCTCTTACATTCGGCGCGTAGCCAAGTCCGCCGTGTCTTTGCCACCCCGGCACTCTTGGGCACGGTAGGTATCTACTGCTTCTACAGCATGATCATGTTCTTTAACGACAATCGCTTCACCCAAACAGAGCTTTTAGGCCTCGCTGCCTGCGGTGGCGTCGTCACTGCGATTTCGCTGTTGCTCTGGCTCTTCTATCGCCTCACCGTGAAGAAGGTGTACAGGGTGCTTAAACTTGAGGGGAAATAAAGGAAATAAACAACGCCCTTGCTCAAAGGAGAGCAAGGGCGTTGTTTATTGGCAGGGTGCTTGAATTGAATGGTGATATCACGTATAATAAATATAAAGAAAGCACCCACTCCAAAATGTGGATGCCTCAGGTTAAACTAAATGTCCCGA
>USCP01000168.1 GCA_900553245.1 uncultured Peptococcaceae bacterium | reverse complement strand
CAAACCAAATATTATCTACATTTGCGAGCGCGCCGCCGCTGTGCATGGCATCAAGGAATGTTGCATCACCACCAACGGCGTGCACCTTTCGTCGCTCGCACGCCCCCTACGCGAGGCCGGAGTAAACCGTGTCAATATCAGCCTTGACACTTTAAAGGAAGAGAAATTTTCCACCATCACCCGCCGCCACTATTACAACGACGTATGTGCCGGCATTGAGGCAGCCCTTCAAGCAGGCTTTGACAAAATCAAGCTCAACTGCGTTCTCATCGGCGGCTTTAACGACGATGAAATCTCAGACTTTGTCGCGCTCACGAAACACCACCCGTTGGACGTGCGCTTTATTGAGCTCATGCCGATGTATGACAGCGGCGATTTTGACGAAACGGCCTATGTGCCGGTCAGTCTTGTCACCGAACGACTCCCCGAGCTTGTCCCACTCGAAAGCAACGGCGGTGTGGCACGGCGTTACAAGCTTCCTGACGCATTGGGCGAGGTCGGTCTGATTAGTCCTTTAAGCAACCACTTTTGTGGCACCTGCAACCGCATCCGCCTCACCGCCGACGGCAAGCTCAAGCCTTGCCTGCACTCACCGATCGAAATTCCCATTAAAGGCTTAGACGATGTGGCGATGGAACGCGCTTTTCGTGAAGCCATCACTCAAAAACCTGCCCAACATCCGCTGCTCTCCAATACTTGTCGCAGCGAAGCGGGGCGCAATATGAATCAGATTGGAGGCTAACGTATGCAAGCAAAAGAGGATTTTACCCACTTTAACGACGAGGGGCGCGCCCGCATGGTCAATGTCGGCGCCAAGGATCAAACCAAACGCACCGCCACCGCCGGCTGCCGTGTCCTCGTAAGCCCCGACACCTATGCCCTTATCGAAAGCGGCGGCATGAAAAAAGGCGATGTTTTGACCGTCGCCCAAATTGCCGGCATCATGGGTGCCAAACAAACCAGCACCTTGATTCCGATGTGTCATCCGATTCTTATGGATGGCGTTGATCTCTCCCTCTCCCTCAATAAGACACGCTCATCTGTTGAAATCGAAGCCACTGTGAGCTGTACCGGGAGCACCGGTGTCGAAATGGAGGCTCTAACTGCGGCTTCTACCGCCGCACTAACGGTATATGATATGTGCAAGGCCGTGGAAAAAGGGATGGTCATCACCGATTTGCGCCTTATTTCCAAAACCGGCGGCATCCATGGGGACTATACCAGAGAGGAGCGCCAGTCATGAACAAAGCAGCAGTGATTACCGTCAGCGACAAAGGCGCCGCCGGCGAACGCGTGGATACCGCAGGTCCTGCGGTTTGTGCCCTACTCGAAGAAAACGGCTATGAAATTGCCCAAACCGCTTTGGTCGCCGACGAGCGCGTACAAATTCAAGCCGCCATTACGGCAAATCGGTGCGACAAAACTTACACCCCCCCTTTCCGGCAGCCGTGAACAAAGACATTGCCCTCATTCTCACCGTTGGCGGCACCGGTCTGTCGCCACGAGATGTCACCCCGGAAGCCACTCGCGCCCTCATCGAACGCGAGGTGCCGGGGATTGCTGAGCTGATGCGCGCAGAAAGCATGAAAATCACCCCCAACGGCTGCCTTTCTCGCGGGATTTGCGGCACCTGTGCCCAAAGCCTGATTGTAAACCTACCGGGGAGTAAAAAAGCCGCCACCGAAAACTTGACCTTTGCCTTAAAGCCCTTGGCGCACGGGCTCAAAATGCTCCGTGACACCAACAAAGGCGATTGCGCAAAGCCCAGCGGCACCATTCGCGCCCTTTGCATGAGCCGTGAAACCGGCTGTGCCAAAACCGTCGTCGATGGTATTTCGCTGCACGCCAATTTCGGTATTTTAGGGGATGCCCACGCCGATAGCAGCGCTCGTCAGGTGAGCCTTCTCGGCTTAGAAAGCATTTGTGAGGAACATCCGCAAGCGACAGCAGGTTATTTTAGTGAAAACATCCTCACCGAAGGGCTTGATCTCCGTGCCCTTTCTGTGGGGACCAAGCTCACCATTGGCACTGCCCTTTGCGAGGTCAGCTATATTCCGGAAAACAGCACCAGCCACTGTGTGATGACGCAAAAGGGCATTTTTGTTCGCGTCTTGGAGGACGGTTTCGCTCATACAGGCGATGCCGTGAGCGTATTATGAGCCGCCAAGGCGTGGTCGGCGCCGTGGTGGTTGCAGCAGGAATGAGTTCACGCATGGGCGACTTTAAGCCCATGCTCAACATCGGTGCCATTTCCATTGCACAACGCGTGATTGCCACCTTGCGCCAAGCCGGTGCCCAATACATTGTCGTCGTCACCGGCTTTAATGCCGACACCCTTGAGCGCCATTTAAGCGGCAATGGGGTGGTCTTTTTACGCAATGAACAGTACGAAACCACCGACATGTTTACCTCGGCAACAATCGGTCTGACCCATTTACAGGATAAGTGCGACACCATTCTCTTTACGCCGGTGGACATTCCCCTCTTTACCTGCGACACCGTCCGCGCCCTTATCGACGCACAGGTAGACCTTGCCATTCCAATATGTGCGGGCACCGAAGGCCATCCCATCCTTTTGGCCGCCCACTTGGTGCCGCACATTATGAACCATCATGGCGAGGGCGGTCTGCGTGGGGCGCTGAAGGCCCTTGAAACCGACATCGTCCATGTCACGGTAAATGATGCCGGGATTTTACACGATGCCGATACCCCCGAAGACTATCAAAGCCTGTTGGATTACCACAACCGACAATTGGCGCGCACGGAAATCACCGTAACCCTTTGTCGCGAATTGCCGTTTTTGGACGAAAAAATGGCAATGCTATTGACCTTGATTGATGAAACCGGCTCGGTGCGTATTGCCTGCCAACGTTTACAAATATCCTACTCCACCGGCTGGAATCGGATTCGCCGCTTGGAAAGCCAAACCAAAGGCGAGGTGCTAAACCGTGTACAAGGCGGTGCCGGTGGCGGCGGCAGCACCCTGACCGAAGAGGGCGCACGTCTTTTGGCACGCTATCAGCAATTCGTGGCAGACATCAAGGACTATGCCGCCGGCCGCTACGACCTCTATTTTGGAGATGAATTGTAATGCGCGCGCTCTATTTGATTCGCCACGGTCACCCCGATTTTCCCATCGGCAGTCGCATCTGTCTTGGTCAAACTGACACGCCCTTAGGGCCCTTAGGGCATCTTCAGGGCGTGCTTTTGGCGCGCCATTTTAAGGACATCCACGTGGAGAATGTGTATTCCAGTACCCTTTCCCGCGCCATGGAAACGGCACAACACATCAGCCGCGCGCCAAAACGTTGGCCGATGCTAGAGGAGCAATACACGGGTCTATGGGATGGGCTTTCCTTTGATGAAATCAAAAAGCGTTGGCCTAACGCATACAATGACCGTGCCGGCTCTGCCTGCTTGCTCACCATGCCCGGTGGTGAAGACATCGGTGATGCCACCATGCGCTTTACCATCGGTGCAGAAAGCGCACTCGACGATACTCAAGGCGATATTGCCATCGTCGCACACTCCGGAGTGATTCGCGGCTTTGTCGCAGTACACCTCCATGAGGAGCATATGATGGGCTTTGCAAAGGTGCCGAAGCTGCCATATTGCGGTTATTGGCACCTCACGCTCGAGGACAATAACCTAAACACCCTCGCCTTTGCCGAAGCTACACCTGTCCTAGCGCATCCGGAAATGGACCGCGACCTTGCCCTTCGCTTGCTCTGGGCAGTCACGCCGAAGCACGTGATGAAGCATTGCCTGGCGGTGGAAGCCCTTGCCCTTGAACTTTGCGAGGCGATTCCGCTTCCACTCGACCGTGCCCTCAGTTGCCACGCGGCGCTTCTGCATGATATTGCACG
>USCP01000167.1 GCA_900553245.1 uncultured Peptococcaceae bacterium | reverse complement strand
GAAGGAAAGCCGGATGAAAAGATCTGGCTTTCCTGTCCAAATTTATTGTAATAGGAGGAAGCAATATGGAAGCAGTGTCTTATTGCGTGGTGTATACAGTCAAAAGCGGTCAACGCGATGCATTTGTGCAGGAGATTTTTGGGAGCGGTCTGCTTGCAACCATTCGTGAAGCGGAAGGTTGTCAGGTCTACGACTACTATGTGTCCGAGGAAAGCGACGACCGCCTTATGCTGATGGAAAATTGGGACAGTGACGCCCATCGCAAGGCCCATCTCGAAGCGCCTTATATGGAAACACTGAGTGCCCTCATTGATGAGTATGTCACCGACATTGAGCATATTGAATAGAGCAAAGCCACACCCACGGGTGTGGTTTTTTTGTGGTAAATTTCTAGATGGAAAAAGATTCTAACTGGATCGTGCATGGCTTAATCCGTGTGGTATACTTAAAATACCAATCCGGAACATCTAAGGAGGTTTTATCATGAAGGTCGGAATTATTCGTTGCATGCAAACAGAGGATTACTGTGTGGCGAGTCGTGACATGGTCACTATTCGTGAAAAGAAGGATGCTTTTGATGTGGATGAAGAGGTCGTTTTGACCGGCATTGTGACCTGTGGTGGCTGCCCGGGCAAAAAAGCGGTGCTACGTGCGCGCCTCTTGGTGGCACAGGGTGCCGATACCATCGCCTTTGCATCCTGCATTGGTAAGGGCACTCCAATTGGCTATCCATGTCCCTTCGCTAAGCGCATGATGGACTTGGTTCGCAATGATTTAGGGGATGACATTCGTATTTTGGAATATACCCATGAGGCTGGGAAGCCAAAGCCGGAGGCGGGTTGCTAAATAGAAAACCATCTTATTTGTGATTTGACAAGGGGTTATATCATAGAAACGCTATAGTGTTTAAGGCGGCTTATGATGTATGGCTGGCACCTATTGGATCTACCACACCTACGGGTGTGGTTTTTTATTGGAACAAAATGGTCGTTCTTTTGTGGAAGCGTTAAAAAAAGAGGGGCGTAATCATTGGTGATTCTATTGTTTGGAACGTGGTTTATATTTAATGAGTAGCCAAACGCCGTTGGTTATCAAAGTCAGTGCCAGTGCAATGAGGATGGCGTCAATCCAAAACTGTATATTGAAGGGAACGGTGTGTTTATAGGGCGCATGATGTAGATGGTTCATAGGCTGCGAACGCTTTGACGTTGACAATCTTTTGCAAGCGTGGAAAAATGAAGTAACTACCCCCTTGGGGTAAGTCGTTGAAAAAAGGGAGATGAGTGGATGTCTAATCGAAAAGAATTGCTCAAATTTATTGCGGCGATGGTCATCTTTGGGACCAACGGGCTTTTGGTGGCGAATATCAGCTTGTCCAGTGCGGAGATTGTGCTCATGCGTACCCTCTTAGGGTCGGTCTTTTTATTGGCGGTGGTGCTCTTTACCGGCAAATTTGATTTTTCGGCGTTGCGCAAGGATGCCTTTGCGGCGACCTTTGGTGGCGCGGCGTTGGGTCTTAATTGGGTGCTCTTATTTGAGGCCTATCGTCAAGCCTCTGTGAGCTTGGCTACCTTGACCTACTACTGTGGGCCGATGTTTGTGCTTTTGCTTTCACCGATTCTATTTCGTGAACGTTTGACATGGAATAAGATTGCGGCGTTGATTTCTGTGGCGTTGGGGATGATTTGTAT
Organism: uncultured Peptococcaceae bacterium; assembly: GCA_900553245.1. Lineage (GTDB taxonomy): Bacteria > Bacillota > Peptococcia > Peptococcales > Peptococcaceae > UMGS1590. Next base: position 2,332 of record USCP01000167.1, on the reverse strand, counting down.
TACTGGCAGTGTGGATCTCACCACCACCGGCGGTGGCTTACTCTTGGCTGCCGGCGCGGCGTTTTTTTATGCCATGCTCATCATTTGCAACAAATGGGTCAAGCATTTGAGTGGCTTGCACTGCTCTCTTTATGAGATGGTGGTGTCCTTCTTTGTGATCTTGATTTATCTCGTAATCATCGGTCATCCTCTGCCTGTGATTCCGGCGCGCGAAGAATTGATTTACGTGCTCATCATCGGGCTTGTCAACACCGGGATGGCATATCTTTTGTATTTCTCTTCTTTACAGAAACTGTCCGGTCAGACAGTGTCTTTGCTTTGCTATATGGACCCGCTTACTGCGCTTTTCGTATCGGCGGCGTTTTTAGGTGAAGTGATGCTACCGCTTCATTGGGTTGGTGCAGTGCTCATTTTAGGCGGTGCTTGCTTGGGCGAGTTTGTATTTAAGAAAAAAGCATAAACCAAAAACCGACGAGTGTATCTTGTCGGTTTTTTCCATTTTAGGGAATGTGTCCTAAAAAGTAACAAAATGGTTCTTTTGATAGGGTATCAGTGTTGGAGAGTGCATGGTAAGTGAAGCGAAAAGGTGGTATAAAAAGGGTACGTTATTATTGTTGATGCATCATCAAAAAGGAGGCTATTATGAAGGAAGTAAAGAACCCGAAAAGACCGATGGCCTATTACTATGCTATTGTTCTTTTAATTTTATTGGGGCTTAATTTTATTATTTTGCCAACCATGGCAGAGCGACAGGTCAAGGAAGTGGACTACGGGACCTTTATTACCATGACCGAGGAGCATAAAATCGGTAAGGTGGAGGTCGAAAGCAACCAAATTGTTTTCACCAATAAGGATGAGTCCAAAGTTTATAAAACGGGGCTTATGAATGACCCTACCCTCACCGAACGTCTTTATGATTCGGGCGCGAAATTTTCCAGTGAAATTGTCAAACCGATGAACCCACCGATGAGCATGTTCCTTGGCTTGATTTTGCCGATGATTCTCTTTATTGCCTTGGGGCAGTGGATGAGCCGTCGGTTGATGAAAAAGATGGGTGGCGGTGGCAATTCGATGATGTTTGGCATGGGCAAGTCCAATGCCAAGATTTATGTCGAGTCTACCGAGGGCATTCGCTTCTCGGATGTTGCCGGTGAGGATGAGGCCAAGGAAAATCTGCAAGAAATTGTCGATTATCTTCATGACCCAAGTAAGTACAAGGAAATCGGTGCTTCCATGCCAAAGGGTGTACTCTTAGTGGGCCCTCCGGGAACGGGGAAAACCATGCTTGCCAAGGCCGTTGCCGGGGAATCCAAGGTGCCGTTTTTCTCGATGAGTGGTTCGGAATTTGTGGAAATGTTTGTCGGCATGGGTGCCAGCAAGGTGCGAGATCTCTTTAAACAAGCCAAAGAAAAGGCGCCGTGCATTGTCTTTATCGATGAAATTGACGCCATCGGCAAAAAGCGTGATGGGCAATTTTCCGGCAATGACGAGCGCGAGCAAACGTTAAACCAATTACTCACGGAAATGGACGGTTTTGAGGGCAACAGTGGCGTCATTATTTTAGCGGCAACCAACCGTCCCGAATCCCTAGACCCTGCGCTCACTCGTCCGGGGCGCTTTGACCGTCGTGTGCCGGTAGAGCTTCCCGACCTTAAGGGGCGTGAAGAAATCCTCAAGGTGCATGCCAAGAAGATTAAGCTCGCCGGTGACATCGATTTTACGCAAATTGCGCGGATGGCCTCTGGGGCATCCGGGGCAGAGCTTGCCAATATCGTGAACGAGGCAGCGCTTCGTGCGGTGCGAGCTGGGCGTAAGCGCGCCATTCAGGCCGACTTGGAAGAAAGTATAGAAGTGGTGATTGCCGGCTACCAAAAGAAAAATGCCATCCTGACCGACAAGGAAAAATGGGCAGTGGCGACCCATGAAATTGGGCATGCCATTGTGGCAGCCTTACAGACCGATTCGGCACCGGTGCAAAAGATTACCATCATCCCGCGTACCTCCGGCGCTTTGGGTTATACCATGCAGGTGGATGAAGGCAACCATTATCTGATGACCAAAAGTGAACTTGAAAACAAGATTGCCACGCTGACCGGCGGTCGTGCTGCCGAGGAAATCATCTTGGGCAGCATTTCTACCGGCGCCGCCAACGACATCGAGCAGGCCACTAAGATTGCCCGTGCCATGATCACGCGCTACGGCATGAGCAACGATTTTGACATGGTAGCGCTCGAAACCGTGAACAATCAATATTTGGGCGGCGACGCCTCCTTGGCATGCTCTGCCGATACCCAATCTAAGATTGACCAACAGGTGGTAGACCTCGTCAAGA
>USCP01000166.1 GCA_900553245.1 uncultured Peptococcaceae bacterium | reverse complement strand
TTTTCCCTCATTGGCTGCTGGCTATCCATTACATACACTTTGGATTTTGATCCGCGTCACTTGAAATTTGTCTTTGGTATTTTTCTCATTATCGTTGGCATTTATTTTTTACGCTTTAGTGAACGGGTTAAGGTCAAGGACACGATTCCCGTGATGGTTGTGTGTAGCTTTGTATCGGGGCTGTGTAATGGGCTCTTTGGTATTGGTGGACCGCTCATGGTACTATATTATTTGGCGGCATGTGATTCGATGGATGAGTACATCGGCAATATTCAATGCCTGTTTCTAATTACTGATATTTACTGTCTGGGCTTGCGTGCCCAAGAGGGTATTTTTACTTCGGCCTTGATTGGCCCTTCTATTGTAGGGATTATTGCTATTCTGCTTGGGCAAGTGGTGGCGTCGAAGATTGTATCTAAAATTGAAAATGAGTCTGTGATTCGTTTGTGCACCTACGTGATGGTTTGTGTGTCTGGGGTGATTATGGCGGTCACGAATATATAACCGGAAACATCGGTCAATAAGGAGTGGAAGGAATGGCGAAAGGATTCCAGGATTTATCGGGGGTAGAGCCTTGCTTTTTTAGAAAGGGCGACCGTCTCATTGAATGTGGGGAGCCTCTTGATTATATCTATTACTTGCGAAAGGGCACTGTCTATCGCGAGCTGATGACGGATAAGGGTGTTGAAAGTATTTTGTCTTGCAAAGAGAGCGGTGGAGTGACCGATTCCCTTATTGGAATTTTGCATTTGTACGGACCGTCGGCAACACGAATTTCACCGAATAATTTTGTGGCAGGGACGGATTGCTATTGCTTGCGTATTCCGGCAGAGGCTTGTAAAGCTTATTTACGCCAAAATCCTGATTTGTTGGAGCAATTGGTAGGGACGGCTTTGTATGAATACACTTATTTGACAAATTTATACTTAGGCAAATCCGAGGTGCCGGCGCCGTCGTTGTTGTGTCGTTGGATGCTAACGCGAATGGTTAAAGCGGAAGACGGTAATTATTATCTTAAATCTTACAATAATAATGAAATTGCTAAATTTTTAAATATGCACAAAGTAACAGTGTCGCGTATTTTTATTGCCTTGCGCAATGAAGGCATCCTTGAAAAGGTCAGTAAGGGGCATCGCATTGTCGATATGGCACGTGTACGCGCCATTGCCAATAATGAGGAAATGATTAAGTATTCATAAAACGAATAATTGTCACAAACTGTTGATAATTTCGTAATATTTGTATTATTAAAGAAAAAAACGTCTAAAAATTAACTTGGGTTATTGATTTTTTGATGATTTAACTATAAGATTTGATTATGCGATACATCATCCGACACTAGGATGGTAGAAATACAAAATCAAAAAAATTAACGAAAAGGTTTTTTAAGGAGGAAAAATTATGAGTTCAACTATTTATCCTACCGGTACTACAATCTACAATCCAGAAAAAGCTTGGAGTGGCTATACTTTGATGCCAATTCCAAAAATTGGTGCTGTTCTTATTGATATGAACGGTAATGTTGTAAAAGTATGGAAGGACTTCCAAGGTTTCCCTAATAAATTGCTTCCTGGTGGTTACTGCATGGGGTCTCTTGGGGTTCGTGATAATGAATATTCTTACCAAGATCAAACCGATGTAGCTCAAATTGACTGGGATGGTAACGTTGTTTGGAAGTTCAATAAAAAAGAATTAATCGAAGACGAAGGCCATGAACCTGAATGGATGGCGCGTCAACACCATGACTATCAACGTGAAGGGAACCCTGTTGGTTACTATGTCCCAGATATGGAATGTAAGACCGATTCCGGTAACACCTTAATTTTGTGCCACGAAACCATTCACAATCACAAGATTTCCGATAAGCAACTCCTCGACGACGTATTCGTTGAAGTTGACTGGGAAGGTAACATTGTTTGGGAATGGCGTGTAAGCGAACACTTCCGTGAATTGGGCTTCTCCCAAGCTGCGAAGAACGTTCTCTTCCGTAACCCTAACCAACACTTCACCAAAAACGGGGAACTTGGTGACTGGATGCACATCAACTCCATGAGCACCCTCGGGCCAAACAAATGGTATGACCAAGGCGACGAACGTTTCCATCCAGACAACATCATTTGGGATGCTCGTGAAGCAAACATCATGGCAATCACTGATAAGAAGAGTGGTAAGATTGTATGGCAAATTGGTCCTGATTTCACTGCTACTAAAGAAATGCGTAAGATTGGCCAAATCATCGGTCAACACCATTGCCACATGATTCCAAAGGGTCTTCCTGGTGAAGGTAACATCTTACTCTTCGACAACGGTGGTTGGGCTGGTTATGGTCTTCCTGACCGCATGAGTACCGATGGTACCAAGGTTGACATCCGTGACCACTCTCGTATCCTTGAAATTAATCCTGTAACCTTGAAGGTTGTTTGGAGCTACACCGCTAGCGATAACGTAACCGGTATGATGCCAATCATCGTTAACACCACCTTCTACAGCCAATTGATCAGTTCTGCTCAACGCCTTCCTAATGGTAATACTTTAATTACTGAAGGATGTTTCTCTAGAATTTTTGAAGTCACTAAGGATAAAGAAATTGTTTGGGAATATCGAGCCCCATTTACTAAAGAAAGTCCAGGACAATTTGTATACCGTGCATACCGTTACCCATACGACTATGTACCACAATTGGATAAGCCGGAAGAAGTGCCAGTAGAACGTTTGGAAGTAGAAACTTTCCGTGTACCTGGTGCTGCTCCTGGGATGTTAGATCATTTTACTACTGTACCAGAAGCAAAAGGTTACACTTCTAGTCTTGCTGCTTGTGTAACCGATGACCAAATCGATGACTCTTCTGCCGATCCAGACGATGAAGTAACCGGCGCTAAGTTCTAATTTGAACGAATATAAGCGATGACTCTACGGAGTCATCGCTTTTTTGTTATCTGTGGGCTTGTGAGGATGGCTGGAAACCGCTATGATAGGGGATGCAGAAATATAATAGAGAGGGAGCGATTATCAATGAAATTAGTGGTACTCGATGGCTTTACCTTAAATCCGGGCGATTTGGACTGGGGGGTCTTAGGGGCATTTGGTCCAATTACAGTATATCCATCGACGAAGAATGAAGAGGTCGTTGAACGCATCGGAGATGCTGATATTGTTTTTGTGAATAAAACGCGTATTACACGTGAGATGCTGGCGCAGTGTCCAAATATCCGTTATATTGGCGAATTGGCAACAGGCTTTGACAATCTGGATTTAGAGGCTATTCGTGAGCGAGGCATTGCGGTGGCGAATGTGCCGGATTATGGTGGTATTGCGGTGGCTCAACATACCATGGCGTTGTTATTGGAGCTTACCAATCGTACGATGTGGAACCATCAGCATGTTATGAATGGGGAATGGACCGGCAACACCATCCCTGCACGTGGTCAGTGGCAAATGGATATGACCGAGCTCAGTGGCAAAACCATTGGTTTTGTAGGGTTTGGCACCATCGCCATCTACGCAGCACGCATGGCACGTGCCTTTGGTATGCGCACCTTGGGCTATTCTCGTAGTGAACGTCCGGAAGGGCGCGAGGTGGCAGAATACGTGGATTTAGATACTTTGCTTCGTGAAAGCGATGTGGTGAGTCTCCACATGCCGTTAAATGATGGCTCTCGCAATATCATGAACCGTGAGCGCTTTGCCAAAATGAAGAAGGGTGCCTTCCTCGTTAACACCGCCCGCGGGGCATTGGTGGATGAAGAAGCGCTTCTTGAAGCCTTGGATCATGGCACTCTTGCAGGCTTTGCCACCGATGTGCTCGTAGAGGAACCGTTTAATATGAACCATCCGCTGATGGGTCGCGATGACGTTGTTCTCACCCCACATATTGCTTGGGGGCCACGAGCGACCCGCGCGCGTTTGTTGCAAATTTGTGCCGATAACCTCCAAGCTTTCTTGGACGGGAAATCCTTGAACCGTTTGGTATAATGATGAAAAAGGCAGTGATTCAGAGAAATCACTGCCTCAGACTGTCGAAAAAGGTCGCCGAAAGGCGGCCTTTTTCTTATA
>USCP01000165.1 GCA_900553245.1 uncultured Peptococcaceae bacterium | reverse complement strand
GCCAATACAAGCCCTACCCAATCGGTAAAGCGACGACAGAGGCCTTTGAAATAGCCTCGAAAAATCGCTAAACAAAGGATGGCAATGAGGATTACATCCCATGAGGACATGGTATTCACTCCTTTTCAAAATCGTTAGTCAGTCAAGAGATAATTTGCGGCACTTTCGCCTGCAAGACGGCCCGAGGACCACGCCCATTGTAGGTTGTAGCCACCGCAATCACCGTCAATATCAAGAACTTCGCCGCAAGCATAGAGTCCCGGCACCATCCAAGAAGCCATGGTGGTTGGGTCAAAGTCGGCAGTATCGATGCCGCCTAAGGTGACCTGTGCTTCGCTAAAGGTGCGCGGACCGATGATTGGCACCTGCCAAGCGTTGAGCTTTCGAGCCAAGTGAGCAAGCGCCTGATCATTTAAGGGCTGCTGTGGTTTCAACCCCACCGCCTTTAAGGCACACTGTGCTAGTAAGCGTGGCAACAGCCCCACGAAGAAGGTATCGGCACTGCGCAACGGATGAAGGGCGAGGCGTTCGCGAAAATGTTCAAGCAAATGTTCGTAATCTTCTTCTGGGAAGAAGTTCAGCACCGCCTTCACTTTTTTGCCCTTATTGAGGGCGCGCACCGCATGTCCCGCACATTGTAACACCGGCGGTCCACTGAGCCCGTAGTTGGTAATGAGGAGTTCGCCAGAATCTCGAACAATTGTTTTATTTTCTGATTGAATCGCAATCGTCACATCGCGCTTTAAACCGTTGGCTGCTTTTAATTCGGAAATATCGGCGTTCAGTTGAACAATCCCCGGCGCGGTTTCAATCATCGAATGGCCAAAAGCCCCAAGGAGCTTATAGCCGTCACGGGTCCCACCGAGCTTTGGCGCTGCTTCGCCACCCGCGGCAACAATAACCGCATCGGCTCGGTCCTTGCCGACCTTATGGAGGAGGGAAAAACGTCCGTCCTTGGTTTGATGAATGGCGGTAATGCGCGTATCACAGCGCACCTCCACGCCCGCTTCGTCTAAAGAAAGGCGCAAAATATCCAGTACCGCAGACCCTTGCAGAGACGCCGGATAATAGCGGTTACGATTGTCCACCGTGGCTTCTAAGCCCAAGGCTTGAAAAAACGCCAAGGTATCGGCTTCATCGTGTCGACTCAAGGCATCGTGCACAAAATGCGGATGGTTGCCGTGGTAGTTGGCATCGTTAAAGCCCTTGTGAGAGAAGTTGCAACGGCCGTTGCCGGTGGCAAGCAGCTTTCGTCCCAAGCGAGTGTGGCTTTCATAAAGCACCACATCCACACGCTTGGCCGCTTCCAGCGCTGCCGCCATGCCGGAGGCCCCACCGCCCACAATGGCAAGTCGAGGTCGTTTACTCATAGGCACTCCTTAGTACAGTTCAATGCCCAAGGCATCCAAGATGCGGGTCAAATCCTCGTCACCGTAAAAATCAATGACGAGATGGCCGCGCTTGGCACTGCCTTTGACAGCCACCTTGGTTTGCAGCTTATCGGTCAACTGTTCACACAAGGCGCGGTATTTTTGGCTGTTGGTTTCCGGTTTCTTAGGCTTCTCGTTGTCATCGAGCGTATCGCTAAAGGCTTGGATATCTTGAATCAAAGCCTCCAATGCACGCACAGAGAGATCCTGTGCAATGACGTCGCTGCAAAGGCCGGCAGCCAGCTCAGGGTCCTTGATGGCAAGAAGGGCACGGGCGTGGCCGGCACTGATTTTTCCGGCCTCGAGGGCTTCCATGACAGGCTGTGGCAATTCCAACAAGCGCAACAAATTGGCAATGTATGGACGACTCTTGCCCATTAAATCTGCCAACTGTTGTTGGGTGTAATTGTATTTCTTAATCAGCGCAGCATAGCCATTGGCTTCTTCAATCACATTCAAGTCGGCGCGTTGAATATTTTCAATGAGGGCAATCTGCGCCATTTCTTCCTCATCGAGAACACGAACAATGCAAGGCACTTCCGCAAGCCCTGCCCCTTTGGCAGCGCGCAAGCGACGTTCTCCGGCAACGAGGAGATACTCCTCGCCCTTTTGCACCACCAATAGCGGACTCAGCACACCCTTTTCGCGGATGGATTCGGTGAGATCGGTCAAGGCGTCTTCATTAAAATCCTTGCGTGGTTGATAGGGATTTTCGCTAATTTTGCTTACATCAACCATGCGGAATTGGTCATCCTGCGGTGTTTCCACATCAGGCATTGGTTCGGCTTCACCTTTTGGCGCTGCCTCCGGTGTTTTAAATAGAGGCTCTGCTTGTGGGCGGGTCAAACCGTCTAACGCCACGTCGCCGCCAAACAATACACCAAGGCCCTTACCGAGCCCTTTCTTTTGCTCCTTAGCCACGTTTAATCACTTCCTTCGCAAGGTTGTTGTACGCCATGCCGCCCTTGGAGAGAGGTTCGTAGTCGATAATGGCCTTGCCGTAGCTAGGTGCTTCTGGCAAGCGCACGGTACGTGGAATCATGGTCTTAAAGACCACCTCACCAAAGGTATTCGTCACGGTTTCTACCACATCTCGTGATAAACGCATGCGACCATCGTACATGGTAATAATAATGCCGCCTACAAAAAGATCCGGATTAAAGGATTGCTTCACCAAACTCACGGTTTGCATGAGCTGTTCCACCCCTTCAAGGGCGTAGTATTCACTTTGGATTGGGACATAAATCTGTTCGGCTGCACTCAAGGCATTGATGGTGAGCATACCAAGAGACGGTGGGCAGTCAATCAACACATAGTCGTAGGTTTCTGCCACCGGTGTGAGGATGTTGCGTAAATGGGTGCCGCGGTCCTCCATATAGCTCAATTCGTGCTCAGCGCCGGCGAGTTCTACCTTGGACGGAAGCAAGTCGAGCCCCTTGCGATAGGTTGGCACAATGACCTCTTCAACCGGTACATCGCTGATTAAGCAGTCGTAGATGGAATGCTCGGTTTCGTTTTTGTTAACGCCAATCCCGCTTGTGGCATTGCCTTGTGGGTCTAAATCCACCAAGAGCACCTTTTTCTTCTTTTTATTGAGGGAAGCCGCCAAGTTAATGGCTGTTGTGGTCTTTGCCACGCCTCCCTTTTGGTTCACAAGGGCAATAATGTGTCCCATGATAAGCCTCCTTTGGAATATAGTCGGCAGTTTTGACTGCCAATGATGATGTTTCACGTGAAACATCATGGTTTTCGTTCAAAAATGGTTTCCCGTCGGGAAAGTGTTCAATTTTTATTATAACGTTTTTAGCCACACTATGAAAGATTTTAGCGCCATTCTGTTGTTGGAATTAGCAAATTTCAATGCGGTGTTTCACGTGAAACACTATCGCACTTGTTTCTCACTTTTGTTTCACGTGAAACATTGTCGTGCTTGTTTCTCACTTTTGTTTCACGTGAAACGTTGTCGTGCTTGTTTCTCAGTCTTGTTTCACGTGAAACATTGTTGCGCTTGTTTCTCAGTCTTGTTTCACGTGAAACAAAAAACTCCCCTTCCGCAGAATCGCGGAGGGGGAGGGGCGTTTAGAGTCGTCTGAGGGCACTGATAAGGGCGTCGATTTCGATGTCTTGAGTGGCCCAGCTGGTGCAGAAGCGAACGATGTCGCGATGCTCATTGTATGGACCAAATACTTCAAAAATAAAGGTGCCTGCCAATTTTTCCTGCTCAGCCTTGGTCAAGAGCACAAATTGTTGGTTGCTTGGGCTGTCGGTAAAGAGAGGAAGGTTTACTTCCTTAAAGGCCTGCTTGAGGCGCAGCGCCTGTTGGTCCGCCTTTTGGCCGAGTTTGTAGTAACGACCATTTTGGAAAAGGGTGTAAAATTGCAAGCCCAAGAGCCATCCCTTCGCCAAAACCGCGCCGTTTTGCTTCATGTAGGTGCGAAAGCGACGCTTGAGGCCGTCGTTGGTAAGCACCACCGCTTCCCCAAAGAGGGCACCGCATTTGGTACCGCCAATGGTGAAGGCATCGCAGAGAGCCGCCAAGTCCCACAGCGTTACGTCGTTGTCTTCGCTGCCTAAGGCATACGCCAAACGCGCGCCATCCACAAAGAGCATCATGTCGTGGTCCTCGCAGACCTCT
>USCP01000164.1 GCA_900553245.1 uncultured Peptococcaceae bacterium | reverse complement strand
AACACCGGTGCAACCGCGTTTCAAGCGATTGATTTCCGCTTCGCGCTTCTTTTCATTGATGTCGTTGAAGTAATTACGCACATAGCCATATGCGGTCTTCTCCGCAACCGTCGCCAAGGTCCCAGCGCGAAAAACATTGTCCTTACCAAAAAGTTCTTCAGTGTAAGCATGCGCGCCACTTTGATAGTCCCCAGAAAAGTTTAAGTCAATATCGGGAATCTTATCCCCTTTAAAGCCCAAGAAAATTTCAAAAGGGATGTCAAAGCCGTCTTTTTCCAGCGGTGCCCCGCAGTTTGGACAAGCCGCATCCGGCATGTCCACCCCTGCACCGTACTCACCACTTTCGTCAAACTGACTGTATTGACAATTTGGGCAACGATAATGTGCCGGCAACGCATTAACCTCGGTGATATTCGTAAAGTACGCCACAACAGACGACCCTACAGAACCACGGGAACCGACCACGTAACCATTGTCGTTGGAGTTTTTTACCAACTTATGGGCAATCAAATACAACACCGCATAACCATTCCCAATGATGGATTTAAGTTCCTTGTCAATACGTTTTTGAATGAGCTCCGGCAATGGGTCACCGTATAATCGATGGGCCTTTTCTAAGGTCAGCTCTTCAATTTGCTCCTCTGCCCCCTCAATTTTCGGCGCATGAAGCACCGTTGGGACCGGCACCAATTCTTCAAAATCTTCAATAATGGCATTTGGATTTTTTACCACCACATTGTAGGCTTCATCCTCACCAAGATACGAGAATTCTTCAAGCATTTCATCGGTGGTGCGATAGTAAAGCGGCGCCTGTTCTTCTGCATCCTTAAAGCCACGACTCTTCATGATAATGGCACGGCAAATGGCATCATCGGCATTGGCGAAGTGAACGTCACAGGTCGCCACCACCGGCTTGTTCATGCGCTTGCCTAAATCAAACAAGGCACGGTTCATATCTCTGAGTGCCTCTTCATCCGCCGCCATGCCGTTTCGAATCATGAAGTAGTTGTTGGCAATCGGCTGAATTTCAATGTAATCATAAAATTCAGCGAGTTGTTCAAGCCCCTCCCGATCGTCCGGATTTTTAATGAGATATTGCATCAACTCTCCCGCTTCGCAGGCACTGCCTACTACCAAGCCCTCGCGAGCGTAATTCACCAATCGCTTCGGAATACGCGGTCTGCGATGGTAATAGCGAAGCTGTGATTCTGTTACCAAGCGATAGAGATTTTTAAGCCCTACCATATTTTTCGCCAAAATAATACAGTGGTAGGTTTTCTTTTGACGTAAATTCACTTCCGGCACATCATCGTCTACGATATAGGCTTCAATCCCGTAAATAATCTTTACGCCATGTTTTTTACCGGCAGAATAGGCGTCCGGAAACGCCTGTACCACCCCGTGGTCAGTAATAGCAATGGCTTTATGGCCCAATTGGGCAGCCAGTTTTACCAAATCGCCAACATCGTTCATGCCGTCCATATTGCTCATTTGGGTATGTAAGTGCAATTCCACACGTTTTTCCTTGGCTTGGTCTAAGCGACAGGCTAGAGTATGCAGGTTTATATCATTACAAATCATACCGATTTCATTGCTGTAAGTGTCGTACTGGACCTTACCGCGCACCTTAATGGCACTTGCCCCTTTAAGCGCCGCTTGTAAATCATCCGCTTCATCCTTATCCGCAAACACTTTGCAAGCAATTGAATCCGTATGGTCTGTGAGAGAAAACGTGATTAACGAACGTCCAGATTTTAAAGTTCTGCTATCAAGGTCAAAAAGAGTGCCAGCTAAGCAAGCACTCTTTTCTTCGTCTTCTATCTCATTGATATCAACCACCGGCGCTTTGATGAGTTTCCCCTTCAAGACATTGCCACTGATTCCACCACTGTTAGTTGGCGCAGTACGCGGAGCACGGGAAGCCTGTGGTTGGGTACTTGTCACTCGGCACTGTTCGGCGCGGATCTTTTCCCATTCCTTCGAAGGGCCAAAGTAATCATCCGGCACTTCTTCTAAAGTTTCATCCTCTTCAAAGCGGGTATATACCTTAACCGTCTGCTGACACATTTTTGCAAAAAGCGCTTCACACGCATGGCTAAAACCATTGCCATCGATTTTTGTGCGAAAAGCAATCTCGTTAGAGCAACGAATGATAAGCGCTTTTTCCTCATCAGCAGGCATCTCTTGGATTTTTAAAAAAACATGAAGATTAGCCACCCCTAGGAGCTTCCAAATAACATCGGGTTCTTTAAGGACCACCGTCAAATCTTGCGGTGCATACACCGGCACCACCTGTACCGTCATCGACTTTGGCAAATCCGGAATCATCTCACGAATTTGCGCCTGAAAATAATCGGTCATTTGGTCATATTCTTTGAGGCACACCACCCGAGGCATCTCGATGCTCGCAGAGAGCAACTGTCGCTCCTTATAAATCTCAACCTTTTCTATACGACATTGCTTGAGAAAGTCACGACAATCGAACGGACAAGACAAGGTTTCCTGTACTGTGTCCATTTTTATCACCTAATTATTCGTTATAAAATGCGGTCAATTCTGCAAGCACATCTGCAATAGGAAGTTCCTTCACTTCTTCGCTGTTGCGGAGCTTGTATTCTACAATGCCTTCGCTGATTTTCTTGCCGACGGTAATACGAACAGGCAAACCAATCAAATCGGCATCGTTAAACTTCACGCCGGCACGTTCCTTGCGGTCATCCAATAAAATATCAAAGCCTGCGTCCTGCAATTCCTTGTAGAGCTTTTCGCCGGCTTCCATTTGTTCTTCATTATTGATGTTTACAACCACCAAACTCGCATGGTATGGGGCCATCGCCTTAGGCCAGATAATCCCGCGGTCGTCATGATGTTGTTCTACCGCAGCAGAAAGCACACGGCTTACACCAATCCCGTAGCAACCCATTTGCAATACCACGCTCTTGCCATCTTCGTTTAATACAGTTGCGCCAAGGGCATCGGAATACTTGGTACCAAGTTTGAATACTTGACCCACTTCAATCCCACGAGCGGTTTGAATGGTCCCGCCACAAACAGGGCATTTTTCACCTTCGTTGAGCATACGCAAATCGTGGTAGGTCACTTCAGGAAGGTCACGTGCCATATCGACATGCACATAGTGATAACCATCTTCGTTTGCACCGCAAGCCAAGCCGGTACGCCCTTGGAGCTCGAGGTCGGCATAAATCTTTACATTCTTTAAGCCGACAGGGCCGAGAGAACCCGGATGGGCACCAATTTGAGAAACAATGGCTTCTTCTTCCGCCATATCGATGGTGAGGCATGGATGAACATGTTGTACCTTGACATCATTCACTTCACGGTCACCGCGAACAAGTACCATGATGAGTTCTTCATCAGCCTGCATCAACACACTCTTAATGGAGTTTTCAGGCTTATCATTCAAGAAGTTGCAAATATCTTCAATCGTCGCAATCCCAGGAGTCGCGATTTTTTCAACATCTGCAGTATCGTGTGGATCTTCAACAGCCACAGGGGATGCTTCAGCAATTTCAATGTTCGCCGCAAAATCACATTTATCGCAATAAGCAATGGTCCCTTCACCGTTTTCAGCAAGCACCATGAATTCATGGGTATAACCGCCACCGATTTGACCACTGTCAGCCAACACCGGACGGAAAGTCAAGCCGCAACGATTGAACACATTGCAATATGCATCATACATTTCCTTGTATGCGATATCCAACCCTGCTTCGTCAATGTCAAAAGAATAGCAGTCTTTCATCACGAATTCGCGACCACGCATCAAGCCAAAGCGCGGACGGCGTTCGTCACGATACTTGTTTTGGATTTGGTACAAGCGCAATGGCACTTGCTTGTAGCTCTTAATAAATTGACGGCAGACGTCGGTAACCACTTCTTCGTGGGTTGGCCCAAGGCAGAATTCACGACCGTGACGGTCGGTCACACGAATCATTTCATCACCGTATGCGCCCCAACGCCCGGACTCTTCCCAAAGCTCTGCCGGTTGAACGATTGGCATCAAAATTTCTTGGCAATCTGCACTATCCATTTCTTCGCGAACAATGCGTTCAACATTCGCCAACACACGCTTACCGAGTGGCAAATAGGTGTACATCCCCGCAGCCACCTTTTGGATATAGCCGGCCTTCAACAACAATTGATGGCTAGGAATCTGCGCTTCGGCAGGCACATCACGCAATGTTGGAATCAAAGCATACTTCATTCTCATATGAATCAATAACCTCCAGTTAAAATAAACTCAAGCAATATTCTAATTATAAAA
>USCP01000163.1 GCA_900553245.1 uncultured Peptococcaceae bacterium | reverse complement strand
AATCGGTAAGCTCGTCTGTGCATCCAATGCCAACGATGTGTTGGACGAATTTATTCAAACCGGCGTGTACAATGCAAACCGTCCATTCTTAAAGACCAACAGTCCATCCATGGACATCCTCGTTTCCAGCAACTTGGAACGCTTCCTCTACTTTATGAGTGAAGGCGATGGCAAGGCTGTGGAAGAATACATGCAAGCCCTCAAGGCAGACGGTAAATACAGCGTGCCACAAGATGTTGTTGCACGCATGAAAGATGTTCTCGACAGCGGTGCTGTGGATGAAGCTGGGACTTTGCAAGTGATTGGTGACATTTTTAAGGAAACCGGTTACTTATTGGATACTCACACTGCCATCGCGGTCAGTGTGGCTGAAGCAAAAGCCGACGGGCGTGTGATGGTGGTTGATTCTACCGCCAACCCTTACAAGTTTGTCGGTGCGGTATGGCAAGCGATCAATGGTGAAGCCTCCGATGAAAGCGACTTGGCACTTCTCGACACTCTTTCTGCAAAGAGTGGAATGCCGGTACATCGTGCCCTTGCAAACCTTACTGAAAAGCCAAAACACGAACGCGTGGTGATTGGCGCGTAAGAAATCAACGATGCGGTGATGAACGTGATCAGAAACCGCTAATGATGTATAACAATCAAGCACGTCACAAGAAAGTGGCGTGCTTTTTTATTTGCGGCGACTTGCAGGACCTGACCTTGGCAACGTATAATGAGGAGAAAGGATGATGGTAGATGGACTTTGAGCAGACCGTTCAGGCGCGCTATGTGCGTCGTGTTAATCGTTTTGTGGCAGAGCTCACCCTTGATGATGGCACCATTGTCAGTGCCCATGTGGCCAATACCGGTCGCATGCCCGAGCTGTTGATATCGGGGGTGCCGGCATTGATTCGTAAGGCGCCAAATCCAAATCGTAAAACTGAGTGGGATTTATTGGCGGTCGATTATGAGGGGCACTGGGTGTGCCTGATGGCAGCTTGGGCCAATGATATGATGGAAGCGTGGCTGCGTGCCGGATTGATTGAAGGCTTTCGTGATGCGCAGGTAATAAAGCGTGAAAAGAAAATTGGTGGGAGCCGCTTTGATTTTTATCTCGAACAAAACGATGAACGCTGGCTTTTTGAGGTGAAATCCGTGAACTATGTCATTGATGGGCATGCGCTATTTCCGGATGCACCCACCTCTCGTGGCAAACGTCATGTCGAGGAACTCATGCAATTGCAAAAAGAAGGATGGCGAGTGGGTGTGTTCTTTGTCACGATGGGCCAGCCGGTGATGGATGTGACCTTTAATGAAAAGAATGACCCTGATTTTGCCAAGACCATGCGACAAGCCATTAACGAAGGTGTTACAGTAAAGGCGTTTGCTTCAGAAATTGCACCGCCCGAGGTGAGATTTATGGGGGAACGTTCGATTATATGACAATGATATAAAGGAGAAAAACATGGAAGTATATGCATTGGTGGGGCCAAGTGGTACCGGTAAAAGCCATCATGCCACCGATTTGGCCGATGAATTAGAAATATCCTTTATTATTGACGACGGACTTTTGATTCACAATGGACGCAAGCTGGCAGGGACCTCTGCAAAGAGTGAGCCAACCATGGTTGCTGCGGTAAAACGCGCCATTTTTTTGGACCAAAACCAAGCGGACGACGTGAAGAAGGCACTTGCAAAGTATCGCGTGAAAAAGCTCCTTATTTTGGGAACCAGTGAGCATATGATTGACCGCATTGTAGGGGCACTTAGTTTACCACCGGTGAAGCAGGTCATTTTTATTCAAGATGTGGCGACAGAAGAAGAAATTGCCATTGCACAGGAAATGCGCAAGGAAGGCAAGCATGTCATTCCCCTTCCTGTGGTAGAGGTGCGTAAGGATTTACCGACGGCATGGATTGCGCCGGTGGTGGGACTCTTCAAGCGCAAAAATAAGGAAGAAAAAACAAAGGTGGATGAAAAATCCATCGTACGTCCGGCCTTTTCTCAGCTTGGGAAAGTGGTTATTTCCGAGCAGGTTTTTGTGGAAATGGCACGCCATATTGCCTTAGATTGCAAAATCTTCGGGCCAAATCCGCGCGTGACGGTACGCACAGGAGATTTGGGTGCTACCATTCAAATGGAAAGCCGCATTCGCTACGGCATTGCCATTCAACGTGAAGTCATGGCTTACCAAAAGCGCGTGAAGGAAGAAATCGAACAATATACCGGAGTGCCGGTACGCACTGTCAATGTACGTGTTTCCGGTGTGATTCAGTAAATGCTGGAGTGAAGAATGGATACGAAATTTTTAAGTTGGTTTTTAGCGGGTGGCTCAGTGGCGCTGCCAAAGCGCTTATTGGCATTTATGCAACCACTGGGCTTGAATTTTGAAGAATTGGGCGAATTGGTTTATCTCTTCTCGTTGGAAGGAAGAGTGCCTCATGGTGATATATACGGTAAAACCGCCGCAAGCGATCTCGTGAAAAAACGCTTGATCACTTATAATGTGGATACCGGTGTTGTGAATTTTGACCCGCTTTTTGATAAAATGTTTAACAATACCACCGCCGGTGAAGAAGCACAAGCTCAGGGTAATCCGATCAAGGAAGATTGTATTGAAGCTTTAAATGCGGTTGTGAAGCGCTATGAAAAAGAAAAAGGCATCATCCTGCCATCGAAAGCACGTCAGGATTTAAGTGAAATTATTTTGCGTTACGGTTGGGACAGCGACCTTGCGTACATGGTGTACGATTATTATTACACCAATCAACGCAATCATTACAGTTTCCTATCCTTTGCGCAGATGGCGTACAATGCCGGTGTTAACGATGCACGGTCCTTTAAAAGTTTTGCCGGCACCTTAAATTATGAACTGACGAAAGTGCGTGAGGTCTTACGCTTGCTGGGAAAGCGCAACATGCCAACAGAACCGCAACGCGCCCTTTATGCCAAGTGGACCCACGATTGGCAGTTTAGCCACGAACTTATCATCATGGCCATTGAAGATACCACCGGGGCGGATAACCCGAGCATGAATTATATCGATGCCATCTTAGAAAATTGGCGTCGTATGGGTATTAGCCGTCGTGATCAAGTCGAGGCCTATCGTGCCAAGTATAAGGCACAGACCAGTCGACAACAAAAAAAGAGAGGCAATCGCAAAAAGCCGGTGGAACGTTATGTCAGTGCCGAAGGTCCACGCGATTTTTCAAATTTGGAGGAATAAGCCATGCCACAATGGGAATCGAAACGAGAACAAAAAAAGCAAGAGCGTGACGAGCGTGTGCAAGCCATGCACCGTGCCCATCCGGATTTGGCAGATGCGGACAAGAAGCTCAATGCCCATGCCTTGGCTTGTGTGAAAAAGAGCCTCAAAGGCGATGCCTTTGGCTTGGATGAAGCCGATGAGATTTACCAATCTTTACGTGCAGCGCGTTTCAAGCTCTTGCAAAAATACGGCCTATCAGAAGACCTGTACGAACCGCAATGGGATTGTCCGCTTTGTGAGGATCGGGGCTATGTGCAGCCGGGGATACCTTGCGTTTGCCAAATGAAAGAACGCCGCGAAGCCACCTACCTTGCCAGCGGCTTGCCGGAAAAATATCGCAGCATGACCTTTGACAATTTCCGCACAGATATTTATACCGACCCAGCGGATATGACACGCAAACTCGCACGTATCCATCATTTTATTGATGCACTGGCAGAAGGTCGTCCAATGGGAAACCTCATGCTTCGCGGCTATGTCGGGCGCGGCAAAACGCACCTCTCCGCAGCCATTGCCAATGCCTGCATCGAACGTGATTTAATCGTTGTCTATCGTCGTGTGGACGACCTGCTCGAACTCATTCGTGTCTGCAAATTTGAACGCGGACTTGATAGTGAAGAAACCTCTCGCACCTTGGACTTGCTTTACAACAGCGACCTTTTGATATTGGATGACTTTGGTGCCGAAGTACACACTGCCTTTGCCATCGACGAACTCACTCGCCTCATTGAAGAACGTAATCTTCGAAATAAATCATGGGTGATTAATACCAATCTCGAACTCAATGAAATAGAAACACTCTATGATCCACGTCTAATGGAACGCCTCATGGAAAAGGTCACCGTCTTTAGATTGGAAACCACCGAAAGCTACCGAAAAGACGAAGGACGAAAAAATTTGGATGTGGAATTGATTTAAAATAGATGATTAGTCTTACTATGTAACCTCTTTACAGGATATTCTGTAAAGAGGTTTTTTGTTGGAGCTTTAGCGTAAATAAACCCCCAGTTCAACTGGGGGTCGGTAAAAAATACT
>USCP01000162.1 GCA_900553245.1 uncultured Peptococcaceae bacterium | reverse complement strand
TGAATGCAAATAATCCAATTGCTGTAGTAGAAGCAAAAGACAATAAGCATAGTATTTCATACGGTTTACAACAAGCAATGACGTATGCGCAAATGTTGGACCTTCCATTTGCATATAGTTCAAATGGTGATGGTTTTATAGAGCATGATTTTTTGACAGGTAAAGAGCGTCAATTTGGTTTAGATGAATTTCCAACCGAAGATGAGTTAGTGGGTAGATATAAGCAAGAAGCTGAATTGACAACAGTTCAAGAGAAAGTGATTGACCAGCCGTATTATACAAGTGCCGATACGTTTCCACCGCGTTATTATCAACGTATTGCCATTAATAGAACGTTAGACGCTATTGCACGAGGACAAAATCGTTTGTTATTAGTGATGGCAACCGGAACCGGGAAAACATATACAGCGTTTCAAATCGTGTATCGTTTGTTAAAAAGCGGTATGAAGCAAAAGATTTTGTATCTCGCAGATAGAAATATTTTGATAGATCAATCTATTTTGCAGGATTTCAAGCCCTTAGATAAGGTTATTCACAAGATTAATGTTGCAAAAGATGATAAGAGCACTATTACGTCCTATGAAGTGTATTTTTCATTATACCAACAATTGGTTGGTGACAATGATAAGGAGCATTTCAGAGACTTATTTACTCCGGATTTCTTTGACTTGATTATTGTTGATGAATGTCACCGTGGCTCAGCAAAAGAAGAAAGTCGATGGCGCAAGATTTTGGAATATTTTAATTCTGCTACTCAAATTGGGATGACTGCGACCCCGAAGGAAACAAAGTACGTGTCCAATATTCACTATTTTGGTGACCCTATATATACATACAGTTTGAAAGATGGGATTGAGGACGGATTTCTTGCGCCATTTAAGGTCATCAATATAACTACCGACATTGGTGAAGGCTGGCGACCTTATAAAGGACAACGCGATATTAATGGCAATGAAATAAAAGACCGCATATATACCAATAGTGATTTTGATTATAACATTGTTATCCAAGACCGTATTCATCAAGTAGCAGCAGAAATCACTAGGTATCTAAAAAGTACAGATAGAATGGCGAAAACCATCGTTTTCTGTGCGACAGAAGATGCAGCGGAGCGTATGCGTATCGAATTGGTGAATCTGAATTCCGATATGGTTAAGAAAAATCCTGATTATATCGTGCGTATTACAGGGAGCGATGATTACGGAAAAAGCAAGTTGGATTATTTTATTTCGGTCAGTGAGCCATATCCTGTTATTGCAACAACATCGAAATTACTGTCTACAGGTGTCGATTGTAAGATGACTAAACTTATCGTTCTGGATGAAATGATTGGTTCTATGACAGAGTTTAAGCAAATCATTGGCCGTGGGACACGTTTGCGTGAAAAAGAGGGGAAAACCCATTTTACAGTTATGGATTTTAGAAACGTCAGCCGTTTATTCGTTGACCCTGATTGGGATGGGCCGGTGACAATAGACGGTGGCTTTGGTCCGGAAAAACAATCGAGAAGTGGCGGACATGGTGGAGATGACCCTGGTATTAAGGTTATAGACCCTCCACCAATGCCAATTGTAGATAAGGATGGTTGCAGGGTTGAAATTATTCATAAAACGGTGGCAGTTTATGATACCAATGGGAAATTATTGCGCCAAGAAAGTATTGTGGACTACACAAAAGAAAATATTCGAGGGCAGTATGCTTCGTTGGATAATTTTATTCGCGAATGGTCAAAAGAAGAGAAGAAAGCCACGATTAAAGAAATGCTTTTAGAAAAAGGAATTAACCTCGAAATGATGAAAGCGGATCAAAACATGGCAGATGTGGATGATTTTGATTTTATCTGTCATGTTGCATTTGATAAAAAGCCACTTACCCGAAAAGAAAGAGCGAATAATGTAAAAAAACGCGATTTTTTAAGTAAGTATAGCGGTGTGGCTAGAGAGGTTCTCGAAGCATTACTGGATAAGTACATGAACACCGGAATTTATGAAATTGAAAAGACTGAGGTGTTGAAACTAGACCCATTTATGAAGATGGGCAAACCTTCCAAAATTGCGGGTTATTTTGGTGGTAAAGCGGGCTATCAGCAAGCTGTAAAAGAACTTGAAAATGAAATTTATGCAGAAGAGGCTATGTAAAAAATATGAGTAATTTATCTGGATTTGTAAAAAGACTTCGTGACATTATGCGCAATGATGCCGGCATTAACGGAGATGCTCAACGTATTGAGCAGATTGCGTGGATGTTGTTTTTGAAAGTGTATGACGCAAAAGAACAGGAATGGGAATGGGATGAAGAGAACTATGAATCCATCATTCCGGAAAATTGTAGATGGACGAATTGGGCGAAGAATGAGGAATCCGGCAAGAGCATGACCGGAGATACTTTGTTGGACTTTGTGAATAACACGCTGTTTCCAACCTTGAAAAATTTACCTGTTGATACAACAACACCGGTGAAGAAGAGTATTGTTCAAACAATGTTTGCGGATGCCAATCAGTATATGAAGGATGGCGTATTGTTGCGTCAAGTGTTGAACGTCATCGATGAGTTGGATTTTGAAGATTATCAAGAAAGCCATGCTTTTGGTGAAATTTATGAATCCATCTTGAAGGAACTGCAAAGCGCCGGTTCATCCGGAGAATTTTATACGCCACGTGCAGTGACGGATTTTATGGCGAAAATGATTAATCCGCAAATTGGTGAAAAAATGGCTGACTTTGCTTGTGGGACCGGTGGCTTTTTAACCAGCTGGTTGAAGGAGTTACAAAAGAAGATTGGTACAACAACGGATCAGTCTGCCTATGACGAATCGATTTATGGGATTGAGAAAAAACAATTTCCATACATGTTGTGTATCACTAATATGCTTTTGCATGATGTTAATGTACCGCAAATTTATCATGAAAATTCTTTGCTAAAGAATGTATTAAACTATACCGATGACGACCGTTTTGACGTTATTTTGATGAATCCTCCGTATGGTGGCAGTGAGAAAAAAGAAGTTAAAGAATTATTTCCGGATGATTTAGCAAGTAGTGAAACCGCAGATTTGTTTATGTCCGTGATTATGTACCGATTGAAGAAAAATGGACGTGCAGCAGTGATTTTACCGGATGGCTTTTTGTTTGGCACTGATAATGCGAAAGTAGCGATTAAGAAAAAATTGCTTAGTGAGTTTAATCTGCATACCATCATTCGCATGCCACATAGCGTTTTTGCTCCATACACTTCAATCACCACCAATATTCTTTTCTTTGACCGCACAAAGCCAACAGAAGAAACATGGTATTATCGCTTAGATATGCCGGAAGGGTACAAAAACTTCTCAAAAACAAAACCAATGCTACTAAAGCATTTTGATCCGGTGGTAGAATGGTGGAACCACAGAGAAGAAATCACTGTTGACGGATTTGATAAAGCGAAGAAATATACCGTTGATGAGCTTGTTGAAAAAAATTACAATCTGGATTTATGTGGATTTCCTCATGAAGAAGAGGTAATTCTTCCGCCGAAAGAATTGATTCAGCAATATCAAAAAGAACGTGCACGCTTAAATTCAGAGATTGATAACATCTTGGCGCAAATTACAGACATTTTAGGTATCGAGTTGGAGGAATTGGAATGACCGGACAGCAATTAAAAAATTCCATTTTACAGATGGCTGTTCAAGGTAAATTAGTGCCCCAAGATCCAAACGATGAACCGGCAGCTGTCTTGCTTGAAAGAATAAGAGCGGAAAAGGAACAGCTTATAAAAGAAGGAAAGATTAAGAAAGAAAAGAAACCTTCGTATATCTTTCGTGGTGCTGATAATTTGCCTTATGAGAAAGTCGGAAAGAATGAGCCGGTATGTATTGCTGACGAGGTGCCGTTTGATATTCCAGATAGTTGGGAATGGGTTACACTCAAAATGATTGCTATAACAGAACTCGGTAAAACTCTTGATAAAGCAAAAAATCAGGGAGACTACAAGCCTTATCTATGCAGCATAAATGTATACTGGAACGGGATTGACTTGACCACAGTTAAAGAAGCACGCTTTGAAGAAAATGAGATTCTAAAATACGAATTGAAAAAGGGAGATCTTCTAATTTGCGAAGGTGGCGATGTAGGTCGTTCTGCAATTTGGGAAAATGAGCAGGAAATGTACTATCAAAATGCTCTACATCGTGTCAGATTCTACGGTGGGATAAACCCGTACTATTTTCGTTTGCTGATGGAATGCTACAAAGGAAATAAAATTCTCGATGAGCAAAGCAAGGGAATGACCATCAAACATCTGGTTCAGTCAGCATTAAACGCAATATATTTCCCACTACCGCC
>USCP01000161.1 GCA_900553245.1 uncultured Peptococcaceae bacterium | reverse complement strand
TTCACGCAAGCGCTTGCTTGCCTCTTGGTCGCGTCTGAGCTGTTCCACACGAATTTTCGTGGACGGACGTCCTGTGGTGTTTTTATTTGTATGCTCGGTGGCTTGGTCATCTATGCCGTGCACACGCACGGTATCCTCACACTGCCGAGACTGATGTAGATCCTTATCCATAATGCCTCCTGAAAATATTGGCTGTCACCTTTTATTTTAACAAAGGTGACAGGGCAATGCAATTCCCCAGCCTCTCAGCGTCTGTTAAGAAATCCTCTCTATTTATTCACACGTTCCACATAAGACGCTGTATTGAAGCACCACATCATTTCTGATATGCTTAAGATAATACCAAAAAGGAGGGGTTCCCATGAAATCCACACGTCGTGCCGCCTTTACTTTGATTGAACTCATTGTTGTGCTCGCCATCATTGCGGTGCTGCTTGTCGTTCTCGTGCCACGCTTCAGCGGCTATATTGACAGCGCCCGCGAAACCGCCGCTAAAAGCGACGCCGCTGCGCTCTTACAAGCCGCCGAGCTCTATGTGGCAGACAAGGAAGTGTCCGGTCTTGCACCTGAAACCACCATCACCCAAACCGACGATACCCTCGCGCCATACCTCAAAAATCTAAGCAATAACGCCAGCTACACCCTCACTGTCAGTGCCGATCCTGCCGGCGGCTATGCCGTCACCGGCACCTACACAAAAGGCAATATCACCGTCGCCATACCGGAAATGACCGTCAGCAAAACCGATAACAATGCCTCATAAGCTGAAGTATTCTATCGAAAAAAATGATACGACCCTAACAAGAAACAGGGCTTGTCACAATAGAATAATTGGTGTATTCTATTAGTGGCGGATAAGTTGTACATCTGTCAGATAACTCATCTACTACTACTATGGCAGTTGTTACATGGTTTCTGCATAGGAAGACCCCTCTGAGGGTCTTTTTTTATTGCAAAGAATAATATTCTACGCTTGCGCTGCCGACTGTTTTGAAGACATTTTCGCTCGATTATCAATAATTATGATATTATACATCATAAAAAAACCTGTCGCCTTTTGATATGTACCCTCTCTACTGGATGTCCAGTAAAGAGGGTACATATCACTTTGCGACAGATTTTTTTCATTAGCTACGATTTCACACGCGTCCGGCGCGTTTGGCGAGAAAATGGTTGCTTGCTTCGTAAATCAAGCGCACACCGAGGTTGATAAAGAGGAGCAGCATACACATGGCGGCAGCCGGCGCGGTTTGGCCGGCGCCTTGCATGCTCACAATCATGACCGAGGAAATCGGTGCCGTCGGTGAGTAGAGAAATACCACCGCCGAGATGGTGACAAGGGCATTGACAAAAAAGTACACCCACATTTCACAGATGGCTGGGATGCAAAGCGGCACGGTGACCTTCATAAAGGTGCGATAGAAAGGCACTGCCATCGATGCCGATACAATTTCAAATTCATTGTCGAGTCGTTTTAACGCTGTAGTGGCGGTTGAAAACGGCACCGAATAAAAGTGAATAAGGTTTGCAAAGACAATGATCCAAATGGTGCCGTAAATGCCATGCAAGGGATTTTCCAAAGCATACTGGGTAAATGGAATGTCAAAACGCGGTGCATTGAAGAAGATGATGAAACTCAAGCCCACAACGGTCCCCGGAATTGCCAAGGGGGTAATGGACAAGAAATAGGCAATCTTGCGGCTGACCTTAAATTGCTGGGTCTTTTCGATGATGTAGGCACCTACAAAGGTAATGGCGGTTCCCAAAAAGGCCGAAATAAGTGCAATGATTAAGGAATTTTTAAAGGCAGTCAGACCACTGCCGCTGCCCGCGGCGCTGAGGTTGTAATTGTCCCAAGTAAGGGTCAAATTGTACGGCCATAGCTTCACCAAGGAGGCAAAGAGTGCCACCGCAAAAAAGACCAACATCGCCACCGCAATCAAGGTGCAGTAAATGGTCGCTGCACAGTCACTCGCACGGTGCGGCTTCATTTTGTAGGGCACTGCCTTGGCACTGATGCTCGCGTGCTGCTTTTTGTTGGTAAACCAGTCTACCGCAAAGGAAAGCACAGCAGGAAAAAGCATGATGATGCCGACCACGGCGCCCATGTTAAAGTTTTGCTGGCCCACAACCTGCTTATAAACATCGGTAGCAAGGACGTTGTAGTTACCGCCAACCACCGATGGTGCCCCGAAATCGGTAAAGCTGTAGGTGAATGCCACAAAGAGGGCATTGAGCAAACCAAACTTCACATTTGGAATAGTGATGGTCCACATTTTGCGCAGGGCGCTTGTCCCCATCGAATCCGCCGCTTCATAAAGGCGATTGTCCGCCGCCGAAAAGGCCACCATCAAGATGGTGGTGACCACAGGAAAGCAGTAGATGCTTTCAGCAATGATGATCCCCACTTTGCCGTAGAGTGGAATCTCCAAGCCCAGTCGAGTCAAGAGCCCTTGGTTGCCAAAAAGATAAATGAGGGCAATCCCCAAAAGCATTGTCGGTGCAAAGAGGGGCATCATCCCCACATAGCGGAAAAACGCCTTGCAAGGCACACACTTGCGGGAAAGGGCATAGGCAAAGAAAAATGCCAAGGTCACAGAGATAAGCGTGGCGCTTATCGCAATGACAAAGGTATGCCCCAAGGCGGTGGTCATGGCTTTAGAGCCAAAATACTCGCGGAATTGCGCCAAGCCGACAAAGGCGCCGTCGCGACTTTGAAAGGCTTTGACAAAAAGGGTGGACAATGGCCCGACCAAAAACACTGTCAAAAAGAGAATGACGCCATAAATCGTCAGGAGTCTGACAATGTCCTCGGCGGACCAATGCCGCCACCGTTCAGTGATTTTCTTCATGCTTCGTTCCTTCCTCAAGGGATGGGCCTCTATGCGGTTTCAAACTGCAAGGTGGCCTCATCCGGAATCTTCAAATACACATTTTCCCCGACCTGATAGTTTGCCGCCTGTGCTTGTGGTGACGGCAAGTCAACCATGAGGGACAAGGTGCCGTGAACCAAGTGGGTCGCTTCTACGGTGATGCGTACCACCGCACCGCGAAATTCCATATCGACAATGCGCCCATGAATACGCTCAGGTGCTGCTGTGCGACAAAGGGTGATGTTTTCGGGACGCACAGCGGCCATCTCTTTTTCAACCAAGCCTAGTGCGGCGCCGGATTTTTTGTCAATCATATTGATGGCACCGACAAAATCTGCCACAAAAGGATTGGCAGGATGATTGTAGATGTCCTCTGGGGTGCCGCTTTGCATCACGCAGGCTTTGTTCATAACGACAATGCGGTCAGCCATGGTGAGGGCTTCATCCTGATCGTGGGTCACCATAATGGTGGTGAGGCCCAGTTCACGTTGAATACGGCAAATTTCCTTACGCAAAGAGAGTCTGACCTTGGCATCTAAGGCGCTCAAAGGCTCGTCTAAGAGCAGATAGTCCGGCTCAGTCGCTAAGGCGCGGGCCAAAGCGACACGCTGCTGCTCCCCACCGGAAAGCTGCGCCGGCAGACGGTCCTTGGCATGGGAAAGGCGAATCATGTCAAAAAGACGATCCACACGGGCTTCGATGTCCTTTTTGCGAATTTTTTTGTTGCGCAGGCCATAGGCCACATTTTCAAAGGCGCTCAAATTCGGAAAAAGGGCGTAGGATTGAAACATGATGCCAAAATTGCGCGCTGCCGGTGGCAGACGGGTGGCATCGCGATTTCCGAGAAAAAATTTTCCCTCGGTGGGTTGGTCAAGGCCGGCAATCAAACGCAAGAGGGTCGATTTGCCGCAACCGGATGGACCAAGCAGGCAGACGAATTCGCCTGCCTGGATGTCCAAGTCTACGTGATTGAGGGCAATGGTTTTGTCATAGACCTTGGTCACGTTTTCAATTTTTAGACTTACACTCATAGGAGTCACTCACTTTTTTAGGATTCTTCGGCAGCGCTCTTGGCATCATAACGCTCCGCCCATTCTTTCAAGATGGTTTCGCGGTTGGCAGCCGCTTTGTCAAAATCGATGTCCGGCAAGAGCTGATCGATTGGGTTTTCTGCATAGCCTTCAGGCACGTCATCGCCAACACCGATGGCAACGATTGGGTAGCTCTTGGCATACTTGGTCATGATGTTGTCAGAGATGGCCCAATCAAGGAATTCCTTAGCGATTGGCTTGATGTTGTCTTTTTTCACCAACGCATTGGCTTCCATATCCCAGCCGGAGCCTTCTTCAGGGAAGACTGCTTCGCAGATGTCGCTGCCAACTTCTTGGGCAGATTGCAAGCAACGGTAGCCGAAGGAAATCCCGCAGCCGGATTCACCGGCTGGGGGTGCCAACCTC
>USCP01000160.1 GCA_900553245.1 uncultured Peptococcaceae bacterium | reverse complement strand
TGCCACCGGACGGCACGAGCTTTGAGCTCTACTATTTCTATATCCCGAGCCTCAGCAATGGGAATGGGGCTTTGCCCCGCGCCTTTTTCTTGGTGGACCTCGACAGCGGTCTTTTGGAATGGAATGACATTCTCATTGAATCCGACCATTGGCACGAACAGCTTTTGCGTCGCCTCTGGCAATTTTTCATCGACCGCGGCAGTCGTCCCGACACTATTATATTGCAAAATTTGGATGCCTTTTGCAACCTTTCATCGGACATCCGTCGCGCCGGCATTCATCCCGAATACATGCGTTACAGCTATGTCGGACAGGAACTTTTTGAGAGCTATCTCGAAGCCAGTCATATCAAGGAATATCAAATTCTGGCCAACTTGGTGCCAAAGGAACCTTACTAAACAGCAAAAGCCCTTTTCTACACAGAAAAGGGCTTTTGTTTGTGTACCGCAAGAGAACATGTCATGTCCTTTCATTATAAAAGCGCTCTTATTTTAAGAGCGCTTTTATAATTATAACGGCTGCATCATTTCAAGAATGATACCATCCGGATCTTTAAAATAAAAGGCTTTACTCTTGCCAAAGCCTTGGTCGCTAAAATCAAAATATTGCGGTTCAGACAAACAAACCACTTGATGAGCAATGAGGGTATGATAAATTTCATCAATATGATCTGTGTAGAAACACACCTCTGCAATAGACGTCGAAAATAAATCGCCGGCATTATTAGACTTAACCCTTGGATTTTGGAACTCAATCAGTTCAATCGGTGGCATTTTGTTATTATCATCGCCATTGAGATAAGCCACACGGGCGGAACAATTGGCATGGCCGAAAATTTTTTCGGTGGCTTCTCCCTCCATAAAAATTTCATCTTGAAAATGAAGGCCAAGCACGTCTCTATAAAAATGTATCGACCGTTCTAAATCAGAGACCACCAATCCCACATGATAGATACGACCAACCATCTTTATGCACACTCCTTCATCGCTCTAAATAAAGCTTTGAAAAATAAGAACACACCAACGGTTAAAATCACATGACCAATTCCGGCCAATCCGCCTACCATATGATTCATCATATTTCCGAGAGGAAATTCAAGTAATTCTGAAAAGCCACGCACACTCATAAAACCTAAGGTCATCAGCAAACCAAGGTTATAGGCCCATAAAAAACCCTTAAATCCTTTTTGTTGCTCAATTTGAAAAACCTTCATCAAGACGGGCACCATCAAAAATACGCCACCCCCCAAAATTAAAGCATGAGCATGCACAAAACTCAGCACCGTTTCACCGCTAAAATTAGTCCAATATGCAATTTCATGCGTTGTTAAACCAATGACCAATCCGAAAACAATATACATCACAGATATTTTCAATATATTTTTCATTATTCATTCCCTCTATATCTACCATAAGCAAGTAAAAATTCTTACATTTCCCTTATATATTAGAAAACAGGTTCCCTTTTTATGAGAGAACCTGTTTTCTCTATCTAAGAAAATTGAAATGATGGGGGCTTGATCAAACATTAAGAAAATAATCAAAAAAGATGAATCTTACTTATACCATAGGCTTAGAATTGAACATCTTCACCGTAATACGCACAGAGGTAAAGTTTTTTCATTGTTTCATCATCAATGGTACGTGGATTTGTACCAGTACATGGGTCTTGCACGGCTTCCGGCGCAAAGAAATCAAGTTGTGCCATGAAGTCATCAAAGTCAACGCCGAATTCTTTCAAGGATGCCGGTACGTTCATTTTTTGCTTCATGTCTTTGATATAATTGACCAATGCATCGACCAATTGTGCATCATTTTCACCGCAAAGACCAAGACGACGTGCAATATCTGCATATTTTTCCGGTGCAGTCTTGGCGTTGTATTGAATAGCATATGGCAAATAAATCGCATTGGCACAACCATGTGGAATATTAAATAATTTCCCGGTCTTGTGTGCCATAGAGTGCACAATCCCTAAAATAGCATTGGAAAAGGACATCCCAGCCAAGCATTGAGCGATATGCATTTCTTTTCTTGCATGAGATTCTCCTGCATATGAATCCACCAAGAAGGCGTCAATCATTTCAATAGATTTAACAGCCAATGCATCGGTAATTGGTGTTGCTACATTAGAAACATACGCTTCAATGGCATGAGTCAATGCATCCATTCCAGTATAAGCAACCAACTCCGGTGTCAATGAACCCACAAGCTCAGTATCAACAATAGCAATATCCGGTGTCAAATTATAGTCTGCAATTGGATACTTGATACCGGTTTTAGGATTGGTAATAACAGAAAAAGAAGTTACTTCTGTCGCAGTCCCACTAGTAGTGGTAATACCGATAAATCTTGCTTTATGACGAAGACTAGGCAAAGTAAATGGGGTTAAGGTTTCTTCAAAGGTTAATTCTGGATGTTCATAAAACAACCACATGGATTTTGCAGCATCGATTGGAGAGCCTCCACCAATACCAATCACCCAGTCAGCGCCGTATTCTTTTAAGGCTTCAGTGCCTTTTTGAACGGTGGCAACGGATGGATCGTGTTCCACCCCTTGAAAGACCATGCTTTCAATATTTGCTTCTTTCAAGTTTGCTTGTACTTTTTCAACGGTGCCGTCCTTTAAGGTACGGTCGGAACCGATAACGATGAATGCTTTTTTACCTTCAATGGTTTTCAACACATCAATGGCATTGTCGCCGGTATAAACGTCTCTTGGAATAGTAAATCTTTGCATGTTGTTCCTCCTTAATTTGAATGTCTTAAGTCGCTGTCATAAGGCACTTCCCTGATGACAGTTCAAAGTTTACTGCGACTTGCAATCAAAAAAAAGAAGGCACTTTTCGGACTGATACGCACCAAAAGGTAGGAATTTACGTCTCATCACTAATGCGGGCATGATATTTTTTTACAAAATTTTTTCCCCATTGGTCCATTTGCTCTAAAATAGGAACCAACTGCTCACCCTCGTTACTTAAATTATACTCTACCATTGGTGGTACTGATGGATACACAGTTCGCTCAATAATGCCGTATTTTTCAAGTTCACGCAACTGTTGAGTAAGCATTTTTTGCGTAATTGCGGGAATGAGGCGTCGAAATTCGTTATATCGAATGGTTTGATGAATATGAAGATTCCATAGAATCAAGTCTTTCCTTTCCCCGCCGATAATTTCTAAGGTGATTTCTATCTCGCAGCGATAATCCGAACAACTTACTTTATGTTCTCGTGGATCAGGCATCATTAACACCTCTTTCTGTAAATAATCGTTTGCTTTAGATTTCTTTAAGATAGAACCTTTTTGATAGATTTTTCAAGTTTGGCACGGGGAATCCATGCTTCATGGCCGCAACCGGTACAGCGGATGCGGAAGTCCATGCCGACACGGGTGATTTCAAAGAGTTTGCTGCCGCAAGGGTGGGCTTTTTTGAGTTCGACGCGATCGCCGATTTCTAAGTGCATGGGCATGGGAGTAGCTCCTTTCTAAACAAATGAGAGATGGTCCTTAGCTCAGCTGCTGCTGCAAGCCGATGGCAGTAAGGGCACGGGTACATTCCTCGCGCAGCGCACGAAGGATGGGATAGGTGTCATCTTTGTTGCTTTGAAAAGTCAGGCGCATGGTCAAACCGGTCCCGATGATTTCCTGCACCCCCATCACACGACAAGGGCTTGTGAGCATCTCATCAAAGCGGTGGTTCATTTGCACACAGACTGCTTCAAGCGCCCGCTTGCCTTCATCCAAGCGGCTGGCATCGTGGATGCGGATGTCAAAATACTCGGTGACAGGGTCCTTGGTGTAGTTGACCACCACCTTGATGGTCCCATTTGGAATGGTGACGGTTTCATTGAAGTCGGTTTTTAGGACGGTTTGGCGAATAGAGATGGTCTGCACCTCGCCGGTATAATCGCCGAGCTTGACATAGTCGCCGACATTAAACTGACGTTCGACAAGGATAAAGACCCCGCTGATCCAGTCCAAAATAATGTTTTGACTAATGAGCACCAACGCCGCCCCGGCAATCCCTGCGGAGGTGGCAAGGCCACGCATGTCAAAACCGAAAATACTCATAACAGCAATAAGGCCGATGAGAATAAAGCTGTAAAAGATGATGCTCTGCACCATGTGTCGTGCCGTTTCCAGCTGTTTGATGTTGCTTTCGGTCACGTTGCCGTGGTGGCGACGGGTTTCGTAGGCACGATTGAGCAGATATTTGATGACGCGGTAGGAGAGGGTCAAGACGAGAATAATGACCAAGAGGCGCACACCGATATTGATAAGATTGTCAAACTTTAAAATGGAAAACAACTCACTAAAGCTCTCCAGCTGGTCAATGGCGGTATCAGCCACGGATTCCGACGAAGATTTGA
>USCP01000159.1 GCA_900553245.1 uncultured Peptococcaceae bacterium | reverse complement strand
CGATAACATCATAGCTAATGTCGCCAATTTTTGCGGTTACCGGGCCATCATTGCCACGATAGAGATTGATAAACAAGTTATCATAGGTCGACTCTGAAACATCAAAATCACTGTTAATATGCTCTGTCCCTTCCTCGTCAGTAAAGGTTAAACGTAGAGGGGCTTGTTGCTCTGTGGCGATAGGAACAATACGGAACACACGATTTGATTTGCCATCGTAAGATTCTACTTTCCAGGAATTCGCCACGTCTTTTTTCGACCCTACAAAGACAATATCTTCGGGGTTTTGTCCGTCTTCTAACCCTTCAATATAGAACCCCGGCTCTGGCAGATTACTCTTATGGATGCTCCCATCTTCGCCAACGACACCGTCATGACCAATCACAGCTTCTGTATAAACAATCGTGTTGGCTGGGGTGATGGTGAGAATATTAGACGGTGTTGTACCTTCCTGCACAAACATCACCGCAAAACCAGTGGCATGCTTCGAATCCGCCGCCCCCGGCAAGGCAACGCGATAGGTGCCATCCTTGGCTTTGGTCACCGCAAATAAATCCACAACTGCATCTGGTGCAGGATTTCCATCTGCATCTGTTGGCACCACAGCGGCATAAACAGATTTCTCTGCAATGACCTTATCCGCCGGAAGGGACACGGTCAGTGGTAATGGACGCTCGCCACTATTGAACCAAAAGCTCGCAATCTTCGTTGGTAAATTCTTTTCAGACATGGCTTTTTCAAGAGCCTTCTCACTAGCGTCCGAAGCATTACCGTATTTTACATCACGCATCGGTTTCCTAAAGGTCATGCCGCCTTTTTCAAAGTAGAGATTGGTAGTCTCTATATTCATATTCTTCCCAACTTTGAAATAACGTGAATTATGACCGCTACCACTACCCAAAACAGCCACATCGTTGCTACCGTTTTTATCGATATTGTCACTGATGGTGCCCCCTTGGAGGTCGCAATACGGCACCATATGTGTATCCGTGTTATCGCCCCAATCTGTTGCTAAAAACGCCACACCACCGCCAATTTTATCGGACGTATTGCCGGTGATAACACCGCCTTTCATCACAAACTGACCGCCATTTCGAATATAGATTCCACCACCTTCATGAGCAGCATGATTTCCTTCAATGGTACCGCCTTCCATAACAAAGGTTCCGCCACTAACCATCACCGCCCCACCGGTTTCGGTGGAACTGTTACCATTCATTTCGGCACCGTCATACATAGTGACCACATGTCCACGGAAATTATGCGCCAGCGCAATGGCGCCGGCACGGTCCGCGGTGGTATTGTGGTTGATTTTACCATAAATATCCAGCTTGCCGTGAGGGGCCTGAATGTAAATGACCCCGTAACTGCATGCGTTATCATGGATGTTCCCAGTGGCGCCAATGGTACAATTCATCGGTGCTCCAACACCCTGCATATTTAACACATGGCCACCACCGGTAAAGCCGGTGATTTCACCGTTTAATTGCACTTTTTCGGATGATGAAATATTGATAGCATCCTTGCCGTTTTTTAGTACCGATGCCTCGGTCATGGTGAGGGTACTTTCAATGACCTCGATATTCACCCCTTTGGTACAACCATCAATGGACCCGCTCACAGCGGCATGGGCACTATTACGCAAATGTAACGCCGTCCCCGCAGCACCTTGCCACATATGGCCATCGCCTTTGATATTGCGGATTGTGCCGCCAACAATTGCTTGACCGCCATCGGCATAAACAGCACGTCCTATAATATTTTGAATGATTGCACCCGCTTCAACAATCGCGTCACCGTCCTGTAGCCATACGGCACCGGCAGGACCGAAACTGCCCTGTTCGCCTTTTTCTCGCTCAGATACAGTCGTGTCTTCAATCACGCTGCCGTCCTTCATCGTCAAGGTGCCACCTGACACACGCACGGCACTCATCCCGCCGTAGTTACGCAAAACAGCGCCTTCGTCTAAGGTGAGTTCTGCCACGCCGTTATAGGTCGCAATCATGGCGTCTTGTACAATCTCAGTGTTAGCAACAGACGTTTCTCCAATGCTTGTCTGTCCATTATTATTTGATGCCGCCTGCACATAATAAGCTCCTACTTTTTTACCACCGTCATCTAATACGATATTCTTCAAAGTCAGCGAGGCACACTTTTCACCGGCATTGCCATTGGCCTCAATCATCGCCGGGTTGTAGGTGCTTCTGGCATTATCTTGCACTTGCGCCATCCCATCGCCGCGACTGACGGTATAAGGCCCGCCGTCACCGCTGGTGATGGTGATATGCTTATTCCAAAAACGTGCGCTTTCTGTCATTTCCAGATTGCTCATCACGTAAATAGTGGCAGCCTCCTCAGAAACGGCGC
Organism: uncultured Peptococcaceae bacterium; assembly: GCA_900553245.1. GTDB lineage: Bacteria > Bacillota > Peptococcia > Peptococcales > Peptococcaceae > UMGS1590. Next base: position 2,019 of record USCP01000159.1, on the reverse strand, counting down.
TCACCGCCTTCGCCAAAGTGGCGTACGGCTTCGCCTCTGAACCGTTACCGCTTTGATCATTCCCCTCGCTGTCTACGTAAATAGCCTGTGTGGCTGTCGGTATGCGATTATTGTCTAAATCCGGTATTGCGAACGCTGTTGCCGGAAATAGGCTCACAAGCATTGCCAGCGTCACAATCCATGCTATTGATTTTCTAAACATGATTCTCCTCTCCTTTTTGCATAGTAATCACCTCTCGATTATTTGTTATTAATATCACGCTCCTCTGAATTTCAGGCAATTTCGATAGTGTTGTTCGTACTTTCATTACAATTGTATACATTTGGAAAATTTCCATGAAATATTGCACCAATTTGAACAATAAATACACCATATTGTCAGTCTATTGTGCGAATTCGGCATGTTTTTGTACAAATTTGGTTTATATCGCTCCTTCTATCCATGCTACAATTTGTTTATAGGAACGCATGAATGCACCCTTGAAAATATTATTGAAAAGAGGGAGATTGCGATGATTCGTATTGCTATTTGTGATGATGACGTCATGCATCGCCAGCTGATTCGCCATCTTTTAGATCAGTATCTTTATACACACCACACAACAGCCGATATACATGAATTCGCTTCGGGCCAGGCGCTTCTAAACGCCCTTTATAATCACACCTTTAATCTCTATCTTTTGGATATTGTCATGCCGGATATGGACGGTATCGAACTCGGTGTCCGGCTTAGGCAGTCCGGAGAAGCCGGCATCATTGTTTATCTCACCTCATCTCCGGATTTTGCCTTAGAGGGCTATACCGCCAAGGCATCTGCCTATTTATTAAAGCCTATTCAAAAAGAAGCGTTGTTCAAAATCCTCGATTCTGCTTTCAGTTATCTAATGCCTCGTCAGGATGCTGTCATCATGGTCAAAAATGCCGATGGGCTCATACGCCTACACATTAATCAACTTCTCTATGTGGAACAGCTGTCTAGGATTCCGCACTACCATCTAACAGACGGCAGCGTCGTAGCCGGCTCCACCATACGGTGCTCTTTCCATGAAGCCATGCGAGGCCTGTTGGAAGATTCTCGTTTCTATCTTTGTGGGGCAAGCATTCTACTCAATCTACAACAGATTAAAGCCATCATAAAATCCTACGTGGTCTTTTCAGATGGTCAGCGTGTATTGATTCCCAAACGTTCTGTTGGCGCCCTTCATGAAGCCTGGACCGAGTATTGGTTAGGGGGAAACGCCAATGACTTCAAGTAATTCATATTTGCTTCTGCGCGATTTTTCTGCTATTTGGTCATTGTTTCATGTGTTATTCTTATTCATTTCCCTTTATGAACCACGCTACAGCAAAAGAAAAACAATGCTTTTGACTGGTATATTTATGGGGAGTCTGTTGTTGGTGGTATCCAGCCTTATTTTAATAAAAGGGACTATTTGGGTAATTAATGTCTGTATCCCACTCATTACACTTCCAAGCCTTTTGTTTTTTTGGATACTGTCCAGCCAACGTGATGGGCGATTTGTCTTCACCTTTTGTTTGGTAGATACCCTTTCCTTGTGGTGGCTCGCTGTCACAATGCTACTCAATCTTTGGCTCACACCGAATACCTATTGGATGATATTTTGGGGGCGAATGATAGGTTTTCCATTGATGGTTTATCTGGTTTACTACAAATTCCGTGCCCCCTATCTGGCTGTGCAGCACGCCATTGCCAGGGGTTGGTTGGCTTTTGCCTGTGTGTCGGCAGTTTTCTACTTGTTGCTCCTTGTAGTCGCTCTCTTTCCAACAGATATCTATCAACGTCCCGAGGGTATTCCGGCAATGGTGCTTCTATTGATTCTCATGCCACTCATGTACTGGAATATTTTCCAAGTGTTATTGCGTCAGCAGCGCTTAGTGACTGCAGAAGAAGAAACCCATTACTTGCAATTACAGTCTAAAATGATGACACAACGCATTACACAATCCATGGAGCAAGAAAAAGCAATTTCCATTTACCGCCATGATTTGCGACATCGC
>USCP01000158.1 GCA_900553245.1 uncultured Peptococcaceae bacterium | reverse complement strand
TAAATCAAGCGACAAGATTAAATGAATATTTGGTAGCTGATGATAAATTTTATCGTGCGACGATTAGATTTGGTCAAGAAACAAACACTCAGGATATTTCCGGTGAAGTGACGAGAGAATGTGAAAAGCCGTTAGCAGATATAGATGGGTTCAAAGAAGTACTGAAATCGTTTATTGGCGTTCAGGAACAAACGCCGCCGATGTATTCTGCGATAAAAAAAGACGGTAAACCTCTTTATAAGTATGCGCGTGAAGGGATTGATATCGGAGAAATCCAAAAACGTCAAATCGAAGTATTTTCTATTGAATGCATTGCTTACTCATGCGATGAAGCTATCATTGATGTTCATTGTAGCAAAGGAACATATATCAGAACTTTGTGCCAGGATGTCGCTCGTGCTTTAGAAAGTTGTGGCTGCATGGCTGCATTGCGAAGAACGAAAGCTGGCGCCTTCGATATTGCACAGTGTCATTCTGTTGAGGAATTAAAGGCGGCGGATTTTCCGTATGAGTTATTAGTACCGATGGTTCAGGCAGTGCCGTTTCAGAAGTCTGTTATTTCAACAGAAGCTGTTTTTAAAGATTTGATGAATGGTAAAAAAATACCTTTTAACGGGGAGTACGATGCTATTCCTGAAGAAGGGCAATTGTGTCAAGCTGTTTATCAAAATGAATTGGTAGCCATTGGGCGCTATGAGAATAAAATGTTCGTACCTAAAAAAGTATTTCATCTATGAGAGGTTTATAGACATTGATTGTACATAACGGAACTAAAGGGATTGAAAATAAAAGACGCGTCGTTGTTTTGGGAAACTTTGATGGTATTCATATTGGGCATCAAAAGCTGATTAAACAAGGATTGCAGTTGGCGAAAGAAAAAGATGCTTCATTAACGATTTTTACTTTCTATCCACAGTGGCAAGCGTTGAATAAGTCTGATTTCAAATATTTGTTGTCTCAATCAGATAAAATGGCAATGCTTGAAAAAATAGGCGTGGATGAAGTGATTACTCAAGCATGTGATGCAGACTTTTCAAGTATTACGCCGATGGCTTTTATTGAAGATGTTTTGCTTGACGCGTTGAATGTGTGCGGCGTTGTGGTAGGGTTTAACTACTCTTTTGGGTATAAAGCAGAAGGAACGCCGGAACTTTTACGTGATGTATTGACCCCTCGAGGCGTTACTGTGCATATTGAGCCGCCGTTTCAATATGCGGAGAATATTGTAAGCAGCTCGTTGATTCGCAGGCAGGTTCGCGCCGGGAATATGCTTTTAGTACGAGAATTACTGGGATATTCTTGTCACTTGTGTGGAGAAGTGGTGCCAGGGGCGCAAAATGGTCGTAAAATGAATTTTCCGACCGCTAATATTGATTATGACGAATCGCTGATGTTGCCATCTTTAGGGGTGTATGCAGCAAAAGCATGGCTAGTGGATGAACCGGAAAAAAAATATAATGGCGTTTTAAATATTGGTACTCGACCAACTGTAGATGATTCCGAAAAAATTACCGTAGAAGTTCATATGCTTGATTTTGATCAACAAATTTACGGAAAGCAGTTGTGTGTTGAAGTACATCACTTCTTACGTCATATCTCAAAGTTTAAGAATTTATCGGAGCTTAAACTGACTATTTCGATGGATGTTGTAAATGCGAAAAAATTCTTCGAGAAGGAAAGTTAAGGCTTGTATTAGACGTACAAAAAATATATAATATTATTGTTATGGTCCGCTGCTCAGTCATCTGCAACTCCGGCGGTGACTTAGGAGTCGGATAATTATAAATCTAGGAGGAAACAAAAAATGGCAATTGATGCAGCTAAGAAATCCGAAATTATCGAACAGTACAAATTACATGATGGCGACACTGGGTCCCCAGAAGTGCAAATCGCGCTTTTGACCTATCGCATCCAATATTTGACTGAACACTTAAAGACCAACAAGAAAGACCACCATTCCCGTCGTGGCCTCTTGAAGATGGTTGGTCATCGTAGAGCCCTTTTGGATTACTTGATGGATAACGATATCGAACGTTATCGTAACATTGTTAGTAAGCTCGGCTTGCGTCGATAATTTACTATGCTTACAAAGATGCTTGAGGATATTTTTCAAGCATCTTTTTTTTCAATTTCAGTTTGTTACATGTAGAAACATGAATATTATGATTTAAAGAGAGGTAGCAATGGATACTATTATTAAAAAAAGTATGCTTCTTGCTGGCCGTGAGTTAAGTTTGGAAACAGGACATTTGGCAAAACAAGCTAATGGGGCAGTGCTTGTTCGTTATGGCGACACTGTGGTTCTTGTTACCGCTACCACCAGTAAAGAACCTCGAGAAGGAGTAGATTTCTTCCCGCTTACTGTAGATTATGAAGAAAAAATGTACTCTGTTGGGAAAATTCCTGGCGGTTTCTTGCGTCGTGAAGGTCGTGCAACTGAAGCAGGGACCTTGTCTGCGCGTTTAATTGACAGACCAATTCGTCCGTTATTCCCAAAGGGTTACAGAAATGATGTGCAAATTGTTGCAACAGTGCTTTCTGTAGAACCTGATAACGAACCTGATATGTGTGCAATGATTGGTGCGTCTGCTGCATTGCATTTGTCTAACGCGCCATTTATGGGGCCAATCGCCGGTGTCAGCGTGGGCTTGGTTGACGGTGATTTTATCATCAACCCTAATGTAGAACAACGCGAAAAGACTTTGTTGCATTTATCTGTGGCAGGGACTGCAGATGCAATTATGATGGTTGAAGCTGGTGCAAAGGAAGTACCGGAAGATACCATTCTTGATGCGATTATGTTTGGCCACGAAGAAATTCAACGTGTCGTTGCAATGATTGAAGAATTCCGTGCGGAAGCATTGGAAGCCGGCATTGCACAAGAAAAATATGAACCGGAAGTGGTTGAGCTTCCTGCTGAATTGGTTGCTGACGTAGAAGCCCAAGCGAAGGCTAATTTGCGTGAAGCGTTGCAAATCATCAACAAGCAAAAGCGTGATGAAGCGGTTAGCGAAGTGAAGGATCAAGCTGTTGAAGCATTGATTGAAAAATACCCTGAACAAGAAGCTGATTTGCGTGCGTCTTTAGATGCGTTGATGAAGCAAATCGTTCGTCAATTGATTACTTTGGAACACAAGCGTCCTGACGGCCGTGCAGTGACTGAAGTCCGTCCTTTGACTTGCGAAGTGGACTTGTTGCCACGTACTCATGGTAGTGCGGTGTTTACCCGTGGGCAAACTCAGATTATGTCTGTAACCACCTTAGGGTCTTTGCGTGACAACCAATTATTGGATGGTCTTGAACAAGAAGAATCCAGAAGATATTTGCATCACTACAACTTCCCTCCATATAGTGTAGGGGAAACTCGTCCAATGCGTGGGCCTGGTCGTCGCGAAATTGGTCACGGTGCATTGGCTAGACGTGCATTGGAACCTGTTATTCCAAGTGAAGAAGAATTCCCATACACCATTCGTGTGGTTTCCGAAGCCATCGAATCCAATGGCTCTACTTCTATGGGGAGCGTTTGTGGGAGTACCTTGTCCTTGATGGCTGCTGGTGTTCCAATTAAGAAACCTGTTAGCGGTGTCGCAATGGGCTTAATTCGCGAAGGCGATGAATTCGTTGTTTTGACTGACCTTCAAGGTCTCGAAGACGCGTTGGGCGATATGGACTTTAAGGTTGCAGGGACTGTAGATGGTGTAACTGCTATTCAAATGGACATTAAGATTTCCGGTATTAGCAAAGCCATCTTGAAGCAAGCACTTGCACAAGCATACGAAGGCCGTATGTTCATCATGGATGCTATGATGAAGGCAATTGATGAACCTCGCAAAGAATTGTCTCCATACGCACCACGTGTGGAACAAATGAAGATTGACGTTGATAAGATTAAGGATGTTATCGGCAGTGGTGGTAAAACCATTAAGAAGATTATTGAATTGACCGGCGTTGAAATTGATGTTGAAGAAACCGGTGTTATTCATGTTCTGTCTGCAGACGCTGAAGCTTGCCAACGTGCTATGAAGATGATTGAGGACATTGTAAAAGAACCTGAAGTGGGTGAAATCTACGAAGGTAAGGTTGTTAAGATCATGGAATTCGGTGCATTCGTTAACATCTTGCCTGGCAAGGATGGTTTGGTCCATATTTCTCAACTCGCTAAGGAACGCGTGAAAAAGGTAGAAGACGTGGTTAGCGTTGGTGATACTGTACGTGTGAAAGTAAGCGAAATTGATAAGCAAGGTCGCATCAATTTGTCTATGAAGGCGCTTTTATAAGAGAGATGCCTCAGATATTGCTTAATTGAATGAGTTTATATAGAAGCCGTTCTCCAAATGGAGAACGGCTTTTGTTTGTGGGTCGTGACCCTGTTGAGCGCGCGAGAGCGCGTGAAATAAAAAACCACCC
>USCP01000157.1 GCA_900553245.1 uncultured Peptococcaceae bacterium | reverse complement strand
TTCTAGGAGCGTGGCGCCGAGATGTTTGCCACGGTGGCTTTTGATAACGGCGATGCGTCCAATCAGGTAGACGCCGTCCTCGGTATAGAAGCGACAGGTGCCGACAGGCGTCTTATTGTCAAAGAGTACCAAATGGGTGGCAGACGCATCGATGGCGTCGAATTCATCTTGAAAGCCCTGTTCCTTCATAAAGACCTCTTCGCGAATGGCGATGGCTTCGGGAGGGAGGGTGTGAAATTGTTGGATGTGCATGTAAACCTCCTAAAAACAAAAGCATTCAACATGCCCCTTCCAGCACCTCTGGGTGCTGTATCTACGAGTCTTGTTGAATGCCTTCACGATGGGCCGATTCGGTGAGCGGCCTTTAGTAACTTTTTTTGTAGTATAGCAATCGCTGTGGTGCGTGTCAAACGCCTAGCCGTCGATGTGGTGGAAATGTGGCGTAACGATTGCCCACAAAACAACCAATCCGAAAAGCACGCCGAGGCCTAAGGCGGCGGTGGCAGCGCCGAAGCAGTCCACCGCAATAGAGACGAGAAAGATGCCCGCCGGCAGGGTGATGAGCTGGGCGGCATTTTGCAAGCCAAAGACGGCGCCACGCTTTTCCTCGGGAATGGCGTGGAGGAGCTGCATGGCCAGTAACGAGGAAAACGGCCCGCTGAGGGCGCCGGCGAGAAAGGCCCCAAGGAGCAGCATCGAATAGCGTGGCAAAATTGCCATGATGCCAATGCCGAAAGCGGTGCCCAATAGGGAACCGACATACCACAGTCGTGGCGTGAGCTTTTCGGTGAGGGTCGCATAAAGCAGAGGTCCTACGAGGGTTCCGACAGCGAGGGCGCTGAGAACGATGCCGAGACGTTCGGGTGTATTTTGTTCGGTAAAGTAGACCGGTAAAATCAGCCCCTGAAAGCCACCAATAACCATAGCGACACCGGTAGAGAGCAGCAAAATAGCAATGATTTGTCTGCTTTGGCAGATGACAGATAGCCCTTCTTTGAGGGAGGCGCCTAGTGCAGTCAAGGCATTTTTATGGTTGTGGGTCGAAGACGCTGGGGCAATATCTTTAGGCAGCGTTAACGTGACCACGGCAGCGGCGAAGGAGAGAATGGCAGTGAGCCACAGCCCGTTGATGTCTCCCACAAGCTGCATCAAAAGGGCTGCTAAGGCAGGGCCGATGATGACTGCCAAGGAATCAATGGCTTGCACAATGGCAAGGGATTGCTGCAAATTTTTGCCGTCTCTTGCTACTACCGCAGGAAAAAGCACATCCCGTGCGGTCATTCCCGGAATATCGCCAATGGCCCCAAGGAGCCCCCAAAGTTCAAGCCGACGGTCCATTCGATAATCGGTAACATAGCAACGGATAGTGCGGAAATACAATCTGCACAGATTGATACACTACGGCGATTGCAAAGGTCCAGGACGGCACCGCCGAAAAGTCCTGCCAAAAATTGTGGCACGGCGAAAATCAGGGAAAGACTGCCTGCCGCCAAGGGATCACCGGTTTTTGCCAAGAGCACCAGCGGTAAAATGACGGCAGCGGCACTGTTTCCGAGGACCGAAAAAAATTCGCTAAGATAATAACGAGCGGTGAATGTCATGGGATACACTCCTTTGAAATATGGTGTACCATGAGCTTACACTAGGACGTAACGTCTAGGTCAATGCTATTTTTTTAAAATTTTTAGGGCACGGTTGTAAATATCCTCCACAAGGTGGACGTTGATCTGCGTCAAGCCAAAAAGGTCGGTGTCATCTTCAAAGAGGACACCCGTATTGTCGATGTGAATCGGGCCAAGGAGGGTGGTAAGGAATCTTGCTAAATCGGTAGCGAGGGTGTCACGCGCCTCCTCGCTCATTGATTCATCGCCCTCGTAAAGACTATGACAAAGACGGCTGTATTCGGGCAATAGACGGTGCTCGACGAGCTTTTTATAAAAAGCAATGACTTCCTGCAACTCCTCGTCGTTGAGGGCGTGCGCCGCAGATAGAAAACCGTTGATTTCCATTTGTAAGAGATGCGTTGGCAGTGCCTCACGGCTGAGGAGCGCCAGAAAGTCGGCGAAAGCCGGCGGTACATCGGCACCGACCTGGGCGGCCTTCAGCTGGGCAATTGTGCGACGTTGTTGCTCAAGACGTGCAATTTCCGCCTGCAATTGGGCATCCAAGGCATCGAGGGTGGCATCCGGCGCTGTATCGGGATGGTCTAGGTAATCCTTGATTTCTGCGAGGGAAAAGCCAAGCGCACTGAGATTTTTGATACGCAAGAGGCGAAAATAATCCTCTGCCCCATAGTTACAATAGCCATTGGCATCTCGTGCAGGCTCCGGTAAAAGGCCAATCGTGCGATAATGCCTGAGCGTGCGCACCGTAACATTGGCAAGGCGCGCCAATTCTCCGCTTTTCATGACAAAACTCCTTTCAATAGGTTTGCCTGCATTATAAAATCGAATGCTCAAAAGCGCAAGACGATTGCAGGGGGTGAATAGACACCGTATAATAAAAGCAATATAAAGTGCAATCCCGATAAAGGAGGAGGACCTATGAACGATTTTATTTTTCATAACACCACCAAGGTGTATTTTGGCAAGGATCAACTGACTCATTTGCCTGAGGAATTGGCGAAATGGGGCAAGCGTGTGCTTTTAGTGTACGGGGGCGGTTCGATTAAGCGAAACGGCTTGTATGATGCCATCATGACGCTTTTGCAGGATGCCGGACTCGAGATCTTTGAGCTGGGCGGTGTGGAACCGAATCCGCGCCATACCACTGTGAACAAGGGGGCTGCGATTTGTCGTGCCGAAGCGATTGATGTGGTGCTTGCGGTAGGTGGTGGCTCTACCATCGATTGTAGCAAGGGGATTGCTGCGATGGCACCGTCGGATACCGATGATGTGTGGGCGCTCATCGAAGGCAAGGCTGAGGTGAAGTCGGTGCTTCCGATTGTGACCGTGCTTACCATTGCGGCAACCGGCTCAGAAATGGATGCCAGCGGCGTGATTTCCAACTGGGAGCGCCATCTTAAATGCAGTTTGCGTTCTCCCCTCTTGCAACCGAAGGCGACCTTTGAAAATCCGGAAGTCACCTACAGTCTTCCATCCTATCAAACGGCCTGTGGGGCGGTGGACATCATGGCGCATATTTTCGATGCGACCTATTTTACTGCCCAATCTCAAATGGACATGCTTGTGCGTGTGCAGGAAGAGGTCCTCAAAACCGTGCTTCATTTTGCGCCGATTGCGCTGGAAACACCGGACGATTACGAGGCGCGTGCCAATCTCATGTGGGCGTCTAGTTGGGCACTGAATGGGATGCTCTTTAGCGGTGTCAAGCAGCAGGGGGCGTGTCACGTGATGGAACACGAGCTTAGTGCGTACTACGACATTACCCACGGGCACGGGCTTGCGATTATCATTCCGCGTTGGCTTTCCTACATTCTTGATGAAATCACTGCACCGGCGATTTATCGTTTTGGTCGTCAGTGCTTCGATGTGATTGAAGACGGCTTAGACTCAATTACCGGCGCTAAGCAAAGTATTGCTGCATTGAGCTATTTCTTCTTTAAAACCCTTGGCTTGGAAAGCCGCCTGAGTGCACTCGGCATCGACCGCACTCATTTTGAAGATATGGCGAGTCATGCCACCGAAAACGGACCAATCAACAGTATCAAGCAACTCAGCAAGGATGATGTCGTGGCGATTTTTGAGTTATGCTTGTAAGGCAGACTGTTTCCAAAATTGAACACGAGGGTTGCGATTATTGGAAATGGTAAGTTTTTGGCACTTTGTGAAGATAGTTTCTACACATTATTTTAAGCTCTGCTAAAGAAAAACTGTGCTATACTAAGCGTGCAGTCAGGAAGAACGGCTGTAATAATGATGATCTTAAAAAGAGAAAGAAGGTTATTCTTAATGAAGAAACGTTCCAAATTTTTAGCATTGGCCTTAGTGGGTGTACTCACTTTGGGGATTTTTTCAGGTTGTGGCAATGATGAAGCGCAAACGACCACTTCCGGCAGTGCATCCAGTACGGCAAGCGAAAGCAGCGCAAGTGTTGAAAGCAGTGCGGCAACGGAAAACAGTGATGCAGTGGATACCGCATCCGATGAAGATGCCGTTGCAAATGCTGCTGCAAAGGAAAACAACGATGCCGAAGCCAATACTGCGACTTCCGCTTACAATGCAGATATTATCGGTGAAGTCACTGTGACCGACGGCGATACCTTGACCGTGGATGTGTACGAACCAAATACCAGTGATGTGGATTTGCTCACTGTGACCGGTTCTGATTTGACTGCAACCGGTGCTTCTGAAATGATTGAAACCGCTGATGTGATTAACATCAAGCAGGTGGTTGACGGTAGCTTGGTGGCTTCCAGTGCCGATGTGATTAAAACCGGTGATGTGG
>USCP01000156.1 GCA_900553245.1 uncultured Peptococcaceae bacterium | reverse complement strand
AATAACCATGGTTGCAGCCAAAAGCATTGCAATCAATTTTTTCATTTAATTATAACTCCTTTCTCCAGCTAATCACGCGTTTTTCAACGATCGTGATGATGCCGACAATCACCATTGCTACTATAGACAAAAGCACGACCGGCGCAAAAACACCTGCACCGTCTAGCTGTGTCATCATACGTTTACTAAAATATCCCAAGCCTGCTTGGGCACCGAGCCATTCCCCGATGGCAGCCCCAATGACACTGATTGGAATCGCCATTTTGATGGCAGAAAAAAAGTTTGGCAGTGCCACCGGCACTTTGAGTTTGAGGAAAATATCCTTTTTGGTGGCACCGTAGGTCACGAGGAGCTCTTCCATTTCACGCTTGGTCCCTTTGAGCCCATCAAAGACGGTGATAACAATCGGGAAGAAGGTGATGAGAATGGTCACCAGAATTTTACTCCAGATGCCATAACCAAACCATACGATAAAGAGTGGCGCAATGGCCGTGATTGGGATGGTTTGGGTCGCCACAATAATTGGATACAGCGCATTTTCGATGTGTTCGCTAGCATCCATTAGCACGGCAAGGAAAAGCCCCAAGCCGATGGAGATGCCTAAGCCAATCATGGTGACAGTCATGGTTGCCGGCAGATGCACTGTCAAAAGCGGTTCACGCAGCTCCCACAATCGTTGCAGCACTTGAATCGGTGTCGGCAGGATGTAGGCGGCGTCAATGCCCATGGCAGTGGCTTGCCAGCCAATCAGTAAAACAAACATCAAAACAAGCGCGGACAGATTCTTTTTCATTGATGCACGCTCCTTCTGAGTTTATTGATGAGTTGTTCCTTGAGGTCCACGATTTCCGGACGCTTGAGCATACTGCGGTCGCGTGGATATTCCAGCGGAATGTTCACCCGTTCCATGCTATAAAACGGTCTACTCGCTTGAATCACAAAGATACTTTGAGAAAGAAAAATCGCTTCCTCGACATCGTGAGTGATAAAGAGGGTGGTTTTTTGGTTGCTTTCCCATTGCTTGAGAAGCCATTCCTGCATGTCCACCCGGGTCAAAAAGTCCAATGCTGAGAAGGGTTCATCCAAAAGAAGCATTTCCGCCCCACTCAGAAGCGTACGCGCAAAGGCCACGCGTTGCTTCATCCCACCTGAAAGGTCTTTAGGATATTTTTTCAAATAGTCCGAGAGTCCCACCTGCGCCAAGGCGTCGGCGGCGCGCTGTTGCTGCTCTGACTTTGAGATATGTTGCATTTCCATCGGCAGGCATAGATTTTTTTCGATGGTGCGCCATGGAAAGAGCATGTCCTTTTGTGGCATGAAGGCGCTGTATTGCTTGAGGGTATTGATGGATTGCCCATCGACTAAGATTTCACCGGCATCCGGCTTTTCTAAGCCGTTAATCAAACGAAAAATGGTGCTTTTCCCGCAGCCACTGGCACCGATAATAGATATAAAGGCGTGGTCTTCAACAGAAAACGACAGATTTTCCATCATCTCGTAGTCATCTTTCGGATATTTGAAAGACACATTTTTAAACTCTAACAACTTTACTCGCCCCTTTTACGCACCCATGTTGTAGGCCATATCCCAGAAATGCTTTTCATGGATGCTGCAATTCACAAAGATTTCAATGATATGTGCTTCATCTTCGGCAGAAAGATGATCGCCTAATTCATTGACGACGTCGATGATATCTTGAGTCCCATTGCAATATTCTTCGCTGGTATAGCCTTGCACCCATTCCCCAAAGGTCGGATGTGCTGCCGCGCCCGGAATCTCATTGAGGTGTGCCGCAATGTATTGATAGCTCCATGCGCAGGAAAGGACTGCGGTAATGACTTCCAACACACCGCCACGGAACGCTTCATCAAGCATGTATGAGGTATACGCACTATTGATAAAATGAGATGGAGTATTCATAACTTCTTCTTCAGTAATACCGAGACGTGCCATATAAGCCTTGTGGATTTTCATTTCACCATCCAAGGTATCATTTACCATCTTGGCAAAACGACGCATAAGAGCTTCGTCGCGGCTCTTTACTACGCCCAAGGCAAAGACTTTGGCATATTGTAAGAGGTAACGATAGTCTTGAATCATATAGTAACGGAATTTTTCAAGGTCCAAGGTACCTTCGCCAAGTTCCTTCACAAATGGCTGTTGCAAATAGCCTGCCCAAATATCTTTAGAGGATTCGAATAATTTATCTGTAAGTTGCATGATCATCGGCTCCATTTCTATTTTTTACAAAAAAAGTCCTTTCTTTTTATAAAAGAAAGGACTATCGTGTGCGCTATTGAGCTTTCCTACGTTGGTTCTAACCACATCAGGTTCAAAGAGTTGGAGAATCCTCTCAGCTACGTCTCGCAAACGTAGCACCTCTAGCCGTTTTCAATTATACACATATTATAGATGATATTCGTCATATTGTAAACACGAAAAAGCCTATAATGACACACAATAGCAAAAGCCCTTGCACTTGATTATGTTAAGTGCAAGGGCTTTGCTTATTTTAAGCGAGAAATCGCTTAGATTTTGAAGTAATCAACACCATTTTGGAAGATTGGTTGCAACTTGTTGCCAGGAATATTCTTGGCAATGTTTGCACCAATACGTTCACTGTGGCCCATCTTCCCGAGGATGCGACCATCCGGACTGGTGAGCCCTTCGATGGCAGCGTAGGAGCCGTTGATGTTAAACGGCATATCAAGACGAATTTGATCGTCCATATCCACATAGCGGGTGATCACTTGGTTGTTTGCGAAGATGTTCTTCAAGGTTTCTTCGCCGGCAACAAAGCGACCTTCACCGTGGGAGAACGGAATTTGATAAGTGGTGCCCACTTCCATGCCTGCCAACCATGGAGATTGGTTGCTCACGAGTTGGGTGAGGGCATACTTGGATTGGTGGCGACCAATGGTATTAAAGGTCAAGGTACAATCGTTTTCGGTTGGATCCACGATTTTGCCATATGGAAGAAGACCGAGCTTCACCAATGCTTGGAAGCCGTTGCAAATACCGAGCATCAAACCGTCATTCACGTGAAGCAAGCGTTCAATGGATTCATTGAGACGTTCGTTTCTAAAGAACGCAGCGATGTATTTACCGGAGCCGTCCGGTTCATCCCCGAAGGAGAAGCCGCCAGGGAGCACGAGCATTTGTGCATCTTGAAGGGCTTTTTCCATGGCATCGATGGAAGCTTGCAAACGAGCGGTAGTGAGGTTCCCAATCACGATTGGTTCTACCTTAGCGCCACAACGTTCGAGCAAACGCGCGGTATCATATTCACAGTTGGTACCAGGGAATACAGCAAGCACAACCTTAGGTGCGCCGTCAACCTTGCCTGCAAACTTGTAGCTTGGGGTTGGCTTAGTCACTTGAGCAACATCAGGGGTGCCGGTGTAATCGTTTTCAGCGGTGGTTGGATAGATGTCTTCCAAGGTTTCCACATAGGTCGCTTCCAAGGTTTGAAGATCGATGGTGGTATCCGACCAAGCAAAGTGGAATGCATCGGTAGTGGTACCAAGTTCAATCACTTCTGCATCGAGGTCTTCAGCCAATTCGAGAATCAAGGTGCCAACTGCAGGTTGGAAAAGGGCTTCAAAGTCCACATCTTCAGCGAAGGTCATCCCAATGTGGTTACCGATGGCCATCTTGTAAAGACCTTCAATCACACCACCTTGACCAACGCTCCATGCAGATACAATCTTGCCGGCTTTGATGGCGTCTTGAATCATTGCATAGAAGATTTTAAACGCAGTAGCGTCTACACGACCGTCTTCGTCACGAACCACAGAAACGAGCCCCACCTTGTGACCGGCAGCCTTAAATTCTGGGCTAATCACGCGGTCTGCTTCACTGATGGTGGTTGCGAAGGAAATCAAGGTTGGAGGCACGTCGAGGTCTTCGAAGGTCCCACTCATGGAGTCCTTCCCACCGATAGCAGGGAGTTCGAGGTCACGTTGTGCAGCGAGGGCACCGAGGAGCGCCTTGAAAGGTTGACCCCAACGGGTTGGTTCGCCCTTGATGCTGTGGAAGTATTCTTGCATGGAAAGGTACACATCGCTGGATGCGGTACCGGTTGCCATGAGCTTCATGATGGATTCGAGTACGGCATTGTAAGCGCCCCAGAATTGGTTTTGGCTCAATGCTTCTGGGGAGAAACCGTAGGTAAACATACTAACGGTGTTGGTTTCACCCTTGAGTACAGGAATTTTCGCAACCATGGTTTGAATTGGGGTTGCTTGATATTTACCACCCAACGGGAAGAGGACAGTGCCTGCCCCGATGGTGGAGTCAAATTGTTCGGTCAAGCCTGCCTTAGAGCAGATGTTCAAGCCACCGAGGTGTTGTTTCAACGCTTCTGCCTTATCTTCAGGCACGTCAACGGTCACATTGGCATCGCCGTCAGCGGTTGCTACAACG
>USCP01000155.1 GCA_900553245.1 uncultured Peptococcaceae bacterium | reverse complement strand
TCTCGATTCCTTTTTCAGTCTAGAATCGAGAGGGTCTCTTAACTTAATGACATTGCCCAAGGGGGGCTGCTGGTAAATAAAGTGTGATTGCCAGACCATTCAATACCCCTTAAGGGGTTACCACAAGAGAAAAGCCCTTATAGGGCTTGCTAAAACCACCGGTTCAACCGGTGGTTTTTATTAGCGTTTGTTGGATTTGCCTCGGAGGTCGCCGTAGATGGGAGCGCCAACGCCGTAGCCGCCGCCGACTTCCAAAAGCTGGGCGGTAACAAAGGCAGCATCGTCGCCGGCGAGATAGGCCACTGCGGCGGCAATTTCGTCGGGCGTTGCCATGCGTCCGAGGGGAACGTGCTTGAGAAACGTGGCCTTGAAATCATTGGATAAGCGTTGTGCCACGGCGCCGGTATCGGTCATCGCCGGCAGGACGGCGTTGCAACGGATGCCGTCGTCGGCACATTGCAGCGCGATGGCCTTGGTGAGGTAGTTGATGGTGGACTTGGCAGCCCCGTAGGCAATCTGAGAATTGCTTGGGCGCAGGCTGCTCACCGAGGAAATATTGACAATGCTGCCACTGTGTTGCGATTGCATAGGTGGTAGCACCACTTGAACACCGAGATAGACCGCCGAAAGATTGGCATCAAGGGTGTGCAAAAAGGTGTCATAGTCGGTGTCGGTGATGGTTTTGTCTTTTTTGGGATTGGAGGTTCCGAAGTTGTTGACAAGAATGTCCACACGACCTTCCTGTTCAATGACGGTATCAACCATGGTTTGATAACTGTCACGTTCATAAGCGTTGTTGTAAACGGCGTGGACCCTTGCGCCCTTGTCCCGTAGGGCGCTCACCGGTGCAACAGCTTCCTCCATGCTTGGGGTGCCCATATAAACGATGGCGCCCTCCTGTGCCAAACGGGCCACAATCGCATAGCCAATCCCACGCGTGGCAGCGGTGACAATGGCCACCTTGTCTTTTAATCGAGTCATGATGGTTCGCTCCTTTTATAGTAGATACTTCTATTATAAAGAGAAGTGTGGCATTTACCCATCAAGGAAAATTTGTGAGAGATGGATTGAGGCGGTAAAGAAATATTGTAGGGAAATAGTGTTAACCTATTTCATAATATGGAATGAGAATAGAATGAAAAAAGAAAAAAATCAGAAAAATTAGTTGAAAACATTTATAAGAAATTGTATAATTAAGATAAATACTAAATGATAGCAACAGCAGTTAGTGATTTTTAGTTGTAGTAAAAGTTGATAAAATAATAGTTCAAGCCGTTGAGAGTTATTAATTGAGAAAAAACATTTAGTAAGGATGGTGATAGTTATGAAAACGATGAAAAGAAAAGTGATTGCATTTGGTTGTAGTTTAATGTTATTAGTAGGGGTGGCAATTCCTAGTGGTGGTGCTATTGCATCCGAAGCAACTTATAGTGATCACATGCAAAAGGTGTTGGAAGAAAATTCTACATATGAAGGTTTTATGCAGAGTGATGATAGATTGACATTTGATGAAATTGCAAGTTTGCCGGGAGCAGTTGTTGGTAATGAATATGATGAGTTAAAGGCATTAAAAACACAATCAGTCAATGAATTGTATGCTTTAGGTATGGATACAGAAACTGTTAATAGGATAAAAACGCAGAGTGTAAAGGAAATGATTTTAGAGCATGCTGCGACTTTTTCAGATGCAATACTACAAAAAAAGGGCTTAGATGAGGATGCAATTGCTGCTATTCGTAATGGTGAATATGGATTAGTATCGGAGGCGGAGACCAGAGCTGTTTCAGGTCAAATTGCCGTTGGGATAGCAAGCATTACTCGTTCAGGTACTGTAGCAAAATATAATATTTTTTGGCATTGGGATACGAAGCCAATTCAAAATTGGACAGATACGCTTGTAGGCTCTATTGATGGTGGTTATAAGACAACAGTAGATTGTGCTGTTAGAGTAGACTATGCACCTATGAATAGTATGAAAGCTGATCCTAATATGGAGCAGCGACCAAAACCAACACGTGATGACAATGCAGCGATAATTAAAATCAGAATGGCAAATGCATCTGCTACGGGATGGGCTGTATCTGGTAAATTCTTTGTTACAAATACCGGTTCTTATTTAGGTGCACTTGGCCCTCATGCGGAATATTTTCATGCATGGCTACCTGATGTTGATCTTTCAATTGATGCAGGGATAATTTCTATTCCAATTGGTAATGTCGGTACAAAGCACATAGCAGATGCAACTATACCAGCAGCTTAATAGCATTAAGGCCTTTAAAAGTAGGTGATGACGATGATTTCTCTTAATGGATTAATGCTTGATGGTTCTATGATGGGTTATGTGCTACTTGCCTTTGTGGTTGTTTTCGAGATTCTTTACTGTGTGGCTATGATTTGCGTGATTGTGATGGCTAGACGATTAAAGAAGAATCAAGCACGCACTGAGCAGTATTTAGAAAGTATAGAACAGGAACTTAGAACGTTGAACCATGCCTTAGCAGAAAAAAAGATAGCTGATGATGATGTCAAATCTTGACTCGTGTTGCCTGCACATGCTTTGTAGAGCATGTGCAGGTTTTTTATTGTGAACAGGATGGAAGATTAAATTTAACTTGATGAATCCTCAACGAATTGATAAAATATGCATGGATGAATCAAGGAGGTTGACGATGATGAAGGATGATAAAACCCTGTTAAGCAAGCAAGCAAGCAAGCAAGCAAGCAAGCGGGGGTAGTATGCGCTAATCCTCATCAAGGCCTTTCTTATAAAACCGTGCAAAAAAGCAGGGTGTATTTGACCGTGTGGTCAATACACCCTGCTTTTTGTGTTTAGTCGAGAGGTGATGGTCCGCTGCTTAAGCAAACAGTCAGGCGAAACTGACCTTGGTGCATCCCGGCTTCAAGGGAACCGTTGTAGCGGTTGGCAATATCACGCATGCCGGGAATCCCAAAGCCGTGTTGGGATTTATCATCCTTGGTGGTGGCAAGGCTCGGATCTACCGCATGGGCCACAGGATTTTCTACTTGTAGCATCAGTAAGCCTTTGTCGTAGCGCAAGCGTAGGCGAATGGTGGGTGCCATACATCCACGCACCCCTTCGCGGGCGTTGTCCAAGGCATTGCCCAAGAGGGCGCAGAGGTCAATCTCAGCAAAGGGAAGCTGTTCGGGCAGTTGCACGCTGGCTTCCAAATGGGCGCCGTCTTGTTCCAATAGGGTGGCTTTACTGGCAAGAACGATGTTTACGATTTCGTTGTTACAGTAGCGATGCGGTGTCCGCAGACCGTCGCTTTCGCTCAAGCTGTCCAAATAGGCGAGTGCCTCAGTGGTTTTTCCAAGCTCCATCAAGCCGCCGAGGGCAGTTAGGTGGTTGCGCAAATCATGACGCAGTTGTCGCAGCTGTTGGTCTTGTTGACGCAAACTTTGGTAGTACACCTCGCGTTGGCTCGCCAAATGATTGGCTTTTTCCAAGGCTTCCTGCTTGGAAAGGACAGACACCGCAATAAGCAATACCACCGAGGTCAGGAGCACAAAGGGCAGGACCGCAAGCCCCAATTGGAAGGAGAGAGTTTCCACAGAGGCGCTGTCATTGCGGTTATAGGTGAGGAGCACCACCGATACCAAGGCGCAGAAGGGCATCAGCGCCAATGCCAGCACCAGTTCCCAATAACGGCGCGAGAGACTGATGCGTGTTTCATTGATAAAGTGGCGCAAAATCAATGTAATGACCAAGAGTGCCAGTGCTCGAGCAAAATAGCTCACTATGAGGTCCGCCTCTTGCATCATCGGCAGATAACGGCGAATGTAGCTGTCGGTGAGGGCAGAGGTGCTCATTGCTAAGCAAAAGAACACAATGGCCATCGCCAAACGTCCTACGATGTCGCCTTTGGTGCCAAAAAGAAAGATCCCCATAAAGAAGGGCAGCAAATAAAGCAAATTGGGGTCGCCGACCCAAATGACCATGCCCCACGTGCAGGCAAACATCCCAAACAGCAGTAGTTGTTTCCAGCGCGCGTCAGAGAGCGCCACAAAGGGCAGAACCAGGCGGAAAAAAAGCACCGCGCAGGTTGCCATCATGGCAAACGCAAAGAGATTGAGTATTGCGGTCATGGCTTATTCCTCCAATTCCGAACGTGCCATTGCCAAAAGGGCTTCCTGTCTGCAGGAGCGGCTAATCGGTAAACGGCGGTCGTTTTTTAACACGGCCTCGTTGCCTTCGATGCGACTAATGGCGGCACTGCGTACCAGATAGCGTTGGTGGATGCGGACAAAGCCGTTTGTAAGCTCTGCCGCCACTTCATCGAGTTTGCCATAAAAGGTATAGTCGCGTGTGGCAGTGACACAGGTAATCTTGCGGCGATCTGAGGTAAAATAAAAAATTTGCTGCAGCGGAATGCGATAGCGGGTGTCGCCGTTTTGACAAATATAGGCACGGTCCAGCGCACG
>USCP01000154.1 GCA_900553245.1 uncultured Peptococcaceae bacterium | reverse complement strand
GTCGTCTTGAAACGGAAGTAAATGTATCCACAGTCACCCTGCCTGATGGCAGGGTGTTTTTTTGTAGGTGTGCAAAAAAATATAGCGCAAGGTGTATCGGGTATGGGATAATAGAGCAAAATAGTAGACATTCATTGTTGATGCGAAGGAGGGGATTTGATGGATGCGTTAATTAAACCGCGAAGGATTGTAAAAATCATCGGTCTTGTGACAACAGGGTTCTTTTTGGTGATTGCGCTGGGGCTTTTTTGGACTGGAGAACACGTTGCGGCGGCATGTTTTTTGCCTTTTGTGCTTCTAGGCGTGGCGCTGTTGGTGGCGTACAAGCGGCAGTATGTGCTGATTAAAGAACAGGCGCTGGTTATTGGCTATGTGCTCAAGGAAACCCAGCAGGTGCGCTATGAGGAGATCCGGTGCCTTTTGATGGTGCCACTGAGCAATAAGGTAGAGTTGGTGCTTGTGGGGAAACGCTACGAGCGTCTTCTTGAACTAGACATGATGTATGACAATTTGGATGCGTTGTTTGTGGCGATGGAAAGGCACGATATCGATATTTTGGATTTCGGTGAAATGGTTGAAAGTGGCCAAAACGTATCAAAGTATTTGCCGGCGCTCAGTGTGGTCGCGCGTAATTATTATCAGACTGTGTGCAATGAAACCGAGACGATGGAAGACTTACGTGTAAAGACCGTGATGCGAAGGACTATGAGGGAACCAAGCGTATTTTAAAAATCATCGGATGGGGGCTTATTCTTGCGGATGCGGTGGGCTTTCTGATCGGTGGCAAAACGATGGTCGCTGTTTTTACGGCGGTTATCTTGGTGTCTTACAGTATTTATTTGTGGTATTATCCGTATATTTATATGGAGCTTACCACCAAAAAAGGGCAAGCGTTGGCTTTGCAAATGCCATTTATGGGCGCCGGAATTGCTGTGCTGTTGAGCCTTTTTGTGACCAATGTGTGGGGCTATGATTTTGGCGTGTTCGTCAAATACATGGTTTTCTTTATGGCGGTGCTATTGCTGCCGTTTATTGTGAAATCCTTCCGCACAGAGGCGCCACAAAGTTTCGGAAGAAAGCTCTCTGTGGTCTTTGCAACCTTTATGATGGCGTTTACTATAACTATGCCTATCAATTATCTATTGACCTTCGATAAATCCACCCATGAAAGTACCGTTATCATTGATAAGGACATCGATACTTCCGGTAAAACAACGGATTATTATGTTTATGGTATGTGGCGTGGAGAAAAAACAGAGTTTCCGGTGACAAGCAGCGAGTATGACGAGATTGAGGTTGGGGATGCGCAGCGTATTTGCATCAAAAAAAGTCTGTTGGGCTTTGAGTATTACGGTGTGCATGAATAGGTGTGTGTAGAAGCGCATGAGGCAAAGCCATCGGTTAAAGGAGATCATAGATGATTTTAGTGAATCAGATCATTAGCGCAATCTTGCAATTGATGTTGTTTTCTGTTGTTCCGTTTTTATGGTATATCGTTACCCATAAAAAGGTGCGTGGCTTTTTTGACTGGCTGGGTATTAGAACTGTTTCACATCCCCCGTTCAAGGTCATGGTGGGAATTCTTATAGGATTTCTTGCCGTGGTTGTATTGCCGTATTTATGGCTGTACTATGCGGGTAATTTGAATATCCAAGGGCTTACGGTGGATGCTTTTCATCAATATGGTTGGAGTGTGCAAACTTGTTTAGTGATTTTGGTTTGGGCGGTTCTACAGACCTCTTTGTCGGAGGAGATTCTTTTTCGTGGTTTTTTGTGCAAACGTTTATGCCATCAATTTGGCGATAAACTCGGGAATTTCATTCAAGCAGTGTTGTTCGGTATGGTGCATGTTTTGGCGCTGCCAGATAAGAACATTTTGGCTGTCTTGGTGATTGTTTTGTTAACCGGTGGGATTGGTTATGCGTTGGGGTGGCTCTCTCTGAAAAAAGCACAGGGGAGTATCTTATATGGTTGGACAATCCACGCTACCGTTAATATTTTATCGCCGGTGATTGTTTTTATGTTTTTACTTTAGTAGTGAAAGGGTATAGCATATGGCATCTAGTAAGGATTATTTGGCATTTGTTTTGGAACAGCTGTCCGAGTTAGAGGACATTACCTATCGTGCCATGATGGGTGAATACATTCTGTATTATCGAGGAAAGGTGATTGGTGGCATTTATGACGATCGGTTTCTTGTGAAACCGGTGAAATCGGCATTGGAGCTGATGCCAAATGCATCCCTTGAGTTGCCTTATGAAGGGGCAAAGGCGATGCTTTTGGTGGATGCGGTTGATGATGTGGCATTTTTGGCAAGGTTATTGAATGCGATGGTGGATGAATTGCCGGCGCCGAAAAGAAGAAAATAGAGTGCGGCATAGGAGGTCATCATGATTAGAAAAGCGAATTTAAATGATTTGGATGCAATTGAAGATGCTTACAACGAACATTTTCAATATGAAATTGATCATCAGGCGTATACAGTATTTTAAAAAAGGCGTTTATCCTACAAGAGCGGATGCCGAGCGTGCTATAGGCGCGGGCGCTATGTTTATCTACGAAGAAAATGGTCTGCTCTGTGGCAGTCTAATTCTAGATAAAAACAGCCGGTAGAATATGCGAATATTCTCTGGAAGGTCGATTGTGCTGAGCGCGAAGTGATGGTCATTCATCTTCTTATGGTGCGTCCGCAAATGTCGGGAAGAGGCATTGGGTCAGCACTGATTAAATATGCTGTTGAGTTTGCTCGGAATGATGGCTGCAAAGCGTTGCGTTTAGATACGGGTGGCCAGAATATCCCTGCCGTAGCCTTGTATGAAAAAATGAATTTGATATTATCATGCGTGCCCCTAAAAAGGTTGGCGATGTTATTGCTCATGAAAATCATCTGTTTCTAGAGCGAGGCATGTGAACGTTTTGTAAAAGAAAAATATCAAAGGAAAACCAAAAAGCCTAGAGGGAATGTGCATGGGCCAATATCACAGCAATAATAGTGTAATGGCTTGCCAGCCATCGAAAAAAGTTTAAGTTGCGCCATGCCAGTTGTCGTCTGGCATGGCAAACTGACCTTGTCTATTATTTGTGCTTTGGGGATTTTACAAATGCCAGTAGTGGGTATAATAGAAAGCAGAGAACTTTTAGGAGGCGTGAACGACCCATGAAACGCGTATTAACCATTCAAGATATTTCCTGCGTGGGGAAATGTTCTATCACTGTGGCTTTGCCATTGATTTCTGCGATGGGTGTGGAAACTGCTATTTTACCATCTGCGGTATTGTCCACCCATACTATGTTTAACAATTTTACCGTGAAGGATTTGACCGACCAATTCGAACCAATCTGCAAGCATTGGAAGGACGAAGGCATCAAGTTCGACGCGATTTATACCGGCTACCTTGGCAGCAAGGAACAAATGGATCTCGTGCGCCACATTTTTAAGGAATTTGGCGGCGAAGATACCCTTATTTTTATCGACCCCGTCATGGCAGACCACGGCAAGCTCTATCCTGCCTTTGATGAAGCCTATGCCGCTGAAAATGCCAAACTCTGTGCGGAAGCGGACATCATTGTGCCAAACGTGACTGAGGCCTGCTTTATGACCGGCACCGAATACCGTGAAGATTTTGATGAAGCCTATGTACAGGAGTTGCTTCAAAAGCTCGCCAAGCTCGGTGCAAAGACGGTGGTTCTTACCGGCATTGGCTTAGAAGAGGGCAAAAACGGCGTGTACGGTCTTGATACCGTAAGCGGTGAATACTTCTCCTACAGCAACGACCATGTGGATGCGTCCTATCACGGCACCGGCGACGTCTTCTCCAGCGTGTCTGTAGGTGGTCTGATGCGTGGCCTTTCCTTGCATGACGCCTTTGCGCTCGCTGCAGATTACACCGTCGAAACCATCCGTGCGACGATGGAAAACCCAGACAAGCCTTGGTATGGTGTGGACTTTGAAACCACCATTCCACAGCTCGTACAAGGCTTAGCCGCAAAACTTTAATCTCATATCCTCCGGTTACAAAACGCCCCCACCCTGTCTAAACAGTGTGGGGGCGTTTGCGTGCTTGTTCTTTGCATGCGGTCTTGCTGTACTAAAGGCACAAAAGGCGAGAGAAGATGACTAAGACGGTTTTGACAGAGAAAATGGCGGTGGAGACGGTGAAGGGCTTCTACCACAGTCAGTTTGCGGGCAGGTCCGAGGAGTGGTTTGACTATTTGTGCGAAGACAGTGTGTATCTGGGCATGGGTGAGCCGCTTTTGATTGGTGAGGAAGCCATTCGCCGTTGCTTTAAGGCTTTCCACGGGCACTATGTGGACATTCTTCAAGAAGTGTATGTACCTTTATATGTGACAAAAAAGGTGGCGCTGGGGTGGGGATGTGTGAAAAAAAGCGAAGCGGACAGCATAAAAAGACACCTTCTCAAACGAGAAGGTGTCTCAGACTGTATAGAAACCCTAATTTCGGCCGAGCCGAAATTAGGGTTTCGTCTTT
>USCP01000153.1 GCA_900553245.1 uncultured Peptococcaceae bacterium | reverse complement strand
CCGATACACCTTGCGCTATATTTTTTTGCACACCTACAAAAAAACCCCCTGCCATCAGGCAGGGTGACTGTGGATACATTTACTTCCGTTTCAAGACGACGACGTTTTCCACATGGCTGGTATGTGGGAAGAGGTCGACGGGTTGGACGGGGCCGATGTTGTAGTATGGGGCGAGGTGGGCGAGGTCTCGGGCCAATGTCGCCGGATTGCAGCTGATGCAGAGGATTTGCGGAATCTCTGCTTGGATGAGGGCATCCAAGAGTTTCGCATCGCAGCCCTTGCGAGGTGGGTCAATGATGGCGAGGTCGGCGTGGTTGCCTTTGCCGAGCCATTTTGGCAGCCAGACTTCGGCTTTAGCCGTGGTGAAGCGGGCGTTGTTAAAGCCGTTGGCTTTGGCAGCTTTTTTCGCATCCTCGATGGCTTGGCCGACGCTATCTACGCCGGTAAGAGATTGTGTGCGTTCGGCGATGAAGCTCCCGATGGTGCCGATGCCACAATAAAGGTCTAGGATGCTTGCATCCCGGGCGACGTCAATCATGTCCTTGCCGCACTGATAGAGCACCTCCGCTTGGGCGGTGTTGACTTGGAAGAAGGACGCCGGCGAGAGGTCATAGTGCAAATCGCCCAAGGTTTCCGAGATGGTTTCTTTCCCTGCCAAATGGGTAAAGGCACGTCCGAGCATGAGGCGCGGATTGGTGTTGATGTTGTGCCAAATACTCACGACCTGCGGCCACTCGGCTTGCAACGCCTTCACCAATCGTTCGTGACGGAACTTCTGCCCGGCGGTCACAAGGACCACCATCATTTCACCATTGGCGCGGCTTTCGCGAATCATGACTTTGTCGATATCGCCGGCAATGCCGCTTTGGGTGATGGCGTCTTCAAGCCACACAGTGAGGCGGTTTACCTGCTCGCTAAAGAGTACACATTGACTGGCGGGTACAAGGGCGTGGCTCCCCTTTTCAAAGAATCCCAAGCGTGCTTCCCCTTGGCTGTCATCCACATGGAAAATTCCCTTGTTGCGATAGCGCCAAGGGTCTGCCATGGTGCGCACGGGAAGGACTTCGCAATCAAGTTTGCCAATACGAGAAAGGGCATCGCGCACTTGCTGGGCTTTTATCTCCGCTTGCAGGTCATCACCTGGGGCAGCCGCCACAGAGGTTTGCCATCCCACAAGGCGGGGTGCGACGTTTCGGGTTTGCTTGAACAATGGCTTCAAGGTCTGCATGGGTGATGCCTTTTTTGCTTTCACCCAATGTCACGGTCACGGTTTCATCCGGAAGTGCTCCGGGTACAAAAACGACCTTTCCGTCGTCGCGGCCAACGCCGCTGCCGTCATGGGAAAGGCCGGTAATGTGGAGTGTGGTTTGCATAAAATCCCTCCAAAATAACATGTTATACGGCGCGTTTAAATCGCCATGTAGTACATCACAATCATAATTGAGTTCCAAGTGCCGTGGGCAATGGCGCTCGCCCACACACTTTGATGACGCACACACAGTGCGTTCAAAATCAAGCCGCCAATCACAAAGGAAATCAAACGTTGAAGATCCCCATGGGTACAGGCGAAGCAAACGGCGGTAAAGAGCATCGCCATCGGCACGCGCAGATGGTTACAAAAGCTCTGAAAGAGCACACCACGAAAGAGAAGTTCTTCTGCAATCGGCACAAAGACCCCCATGGTGAGAATCACCAAAATACGCATCAGAAGGGTGTCGTCCGCTTGCATCAGGCTTTGCACGTTTTGCTCGCGCAGCCCACCGGGCCAGAGCATGTTAATGAGCTGAATCATCATAAGCATCAGGAGATAGAGTCCCATCCCTACAAGCACCGATTCTAATGCGGCACGCACGCCTATTTTCCGCACACCGAGGGCAGCGAAGGTTTCTTTACGCACACGCACCATCAAAAACGCGCCCAGAATAAAGAGGCTGTCTTGCAGCCACATGCCACTGGCAAGGCGCGCCAATTTTATCGCTCCCAAATTTGGTGCTATAAACAAGAGCGCCTGTTGAACCCCAACAGTCAACAGAGCGCTTCCAATAAATATGATAAAAAAGTCCTGCAGCTTAAAATTCGTCTTTGGTTGAATCATACAATCATCCTTTAAATGGATGGCTTAAAGCCCAAATATCACAATAGCAATGACAGAATAATTGAGCAGCCCCACGATGTCACTGGTGGTGGTAATAAATGCCGAGCTTGCCACTGCCGGGTCAATATGAAAACGTTCCAAGGCAAGAGGCACCACGGTCCCTAGAAGAGCCGCCATGAAATTGTTG
This sequence comes from uncultured Peptococcaceae bacterium, assembly GCA_900553245.1. GTDB lineage: Bacteria > Bacillota > Peptococcia > Peptococcales > Peptococcaceae > UMGS1590. The sequence goes on along the minus strand of USCP01000153.1, from coordinate 2,211 downwards.
AGCAGAATGGTCAAGCCAACGGTCAAGCCTAAGGCAAAGCTGTGCTGCCAAAAACTCGATACCAAGCACACAATCGAACCAATCGTGGTACCTAGCGCAAACCCCAAAAGTGCCTCACGCAAAATGGTCGTCACCGCCACCTTTGTGGTAATGTTCCCCATAGCAATCCCGCGCACGGTAACGGTACAGGACTGGGTACCGACATTCCCGGCAATCCCGGTCATCATTGGAATAAAGATAATCAGTGCCGCCACCTGACTCAGTGTCATTTCAAAGTGGTCTAGTACCGCACCGGAGCAAAAGCCCCCGCAAATGGTAATGAGCAACCACGGCAAACGCGACAAAAAGGCAGTCACCACGCTCGTGTCCCCGTCCAATTCGGCTTCGGTGGTACCAGCCATACGATAAATATCTTCGCTGGCTTCGTCTTGAATAACGTCCACGATGTCGTCGACGGTGATAATCCCGAGGATGTGGTCTTCGTCATCGACAACCGGCAATGCCAAAAGGTCGTACTTGGTCATAAGGTCCGCAACTTCTTCCTGGTCATCGCGAACGTTACAGCTGGTGACATTTTGAATCATAATGTCGCCAATCAAGGTTTCCGGCCCAGCAATGATGAGCTCACGCAAGGACAAAATCCCCACCAAGTGGTTGAGCCCGTCAATAACATAGACATAGTAAATCGTTTCTGCATCGGGCGCATACAGGCGGATGATTTCAATGGCTTTTTCAGCCTTAACAAAGACCGGCACAACAACGAACTCGGTGGTCATAAGCCCCCCGGCAGTATCGCTGTCATAGGTTAAGAGGTCGGCAATGTCGTCAGCATCTTCTTCTTCAAAGAGGCTCAAGATGCGACTACGGTCGCTTTCATCCATATCCTCGAGCATGTCGGCCGCTTCGTCGTTTGGAATTTCGTTAACAATGGCGGAAGCAAGGGCACGAGGGAGCTCTAAGAGTACATCGGTAAGCAGCTCCTGATCGTCCATTTCAAAGAGAACCGTTGCGGCGTCTTCCGGCTCTAAGACCTTGATTAACGCTGCCTGCATCTCTCGGTCGTCCAACTCAGCAATGTATTCTGCGATGTCTTTTGGATGCTGCTCCTGAAGGTATAACTTCAGCTCTTCTTCCTCCTCTTCGGTGGTCGGAACTTTTATTTCTTCCCATTCTTCGATCATGCGCTCACTTCCTTTCCATTCACAATTCGTATTCGTTGCCGATGATTAGCTAAAATCTTCCATGTCGTAGCCAAAATCATGCAGCGCCCCTTCACGGTTGCGCCAGTTTTCTTTGACACGGACCCATAGCTTGAGATAAATTTTTTCTCCCAAAAGCTCCTCAATATCGCGACGTGCTTGGGTGCCGATGCGTTTTATCATCTGACCCTGCTTACCGATAATGATGGCCTTTTGAGATTGACGTTCGGTATAGATGGCAGCATGCACGATGAGCTTGTCGTCGCTTTCATCGCGTTCCATGTGCTCAATAACGACTGCCACGCTGTGTGGCACCTCTTCCTCGGTGAGGCGCAAAATCTTTTCGCGAATGAGCTCGCTCATGACAATGCATTCCGGTTGGTCGGTCACCGCATCTTCCGGATAGAAGCTCGGCCCTTCAATCAGGTAGCCCTTGACGGTTTCGAGCAAACGGTCCACATTATCGCCACGTTCGGCGGAGAGTGGGAAGATTTCCGCAAACTCTCTGCGTGCTTGCCATTTCACAATGGTGCGCATGATTTCTTCCGGCGTCATCATGTCAATCTTGTTGAGCAGGAGGAACACTGGCACATCGAGGTCTTTTAAGCAATCGAGGATGAATTGTTCCCCCGGTCCAAACGGCACAGAGGCATCCACCACGTAGAAAATCACATCGCCTTCATAAATGGTAGAGCGTGCCGCTTCCACCATGTATTGGTTGAGGCGATCCTTTGGCTTGTGAATCCCAGGGGTATCGATAAAGACCATTTGGGCATCGCTGGTGGTAAAAATACCGGTAATGCGAGTGCGAGTAGTCTGTGGCTTTGCAGAAGTAATCGCAATCTTGCGGTCAAGGATTTGGTTGATTAAGGTACTCTTGCCGGCGTTTGGACGCCCAATCAAAGAGATAAAGCCGGTTTTCATAGGGTTTCCTCCTCGTATAGTATCATTTAGATCCCTTATTTTTTGTTAATTCATATAGTTTTCTTTGTTCAATAGGCTTAACTAAGCC
>USCP01000152.1 GCA_900553245.1 uncultured Peptococcaceae bacterium | reverse complement strand
GCCTATTGAAGGCGTATCCAGCCATTTGATTGCCGACCAGGTGGATGCCGATAAGCATGCACAAGTGGTCAACGATGAATATCTGACCAGTGGCTTTATCAATACCCTTCAAGAAGGGGATTTGGTTCTCGTACTAGGGGCCGGTTCTGTATGGAAACAAGCGCCGCTCATTGTGAAGGCGTTAGAAGAAAAGTATGAATAAGAGGACTCAGACTGTTAGCGGAAAAGGTGGATGCTAATTGAAACTTTTTAGAGATAAAAACAGAGGTCCAAAGATCAAAGAAGAGGATGTTGTCATCCCTGAAGCGTATCTTGAATATGAACGTGAGCAGGAAGAAAAAAAACGTCAAGAGGCACATGCGGCTGAAGCAAAGAGCCAGACAGAGGTGTCTGAAGCGGATGCTGAGCAAGCGAGAGAAATTGATGCTGAAATTGATGCCTTCAAGGCACGCTTGGATTCCATGATGAACACGCGCACCTCGGAGGATGCGGATGCGGCAACAGAAAAGCCATCGGTCGATTTCGAGGGGCCCTTGGAAATTTCCGTCAAGCGTCCTGTTGCTGCGCCTAAAGAGGAAAGAAAAGCAGCGACTTCGGAAGCAAGGGCGAATAAGTCGACACAAAGAAAAAAACGAAAGAAGCGCGAAGCGCTTTATCCGCCGCAATTTAAAGCCTTACTTGTGGTGATTGTGGCTATCGTTGCATCCATCGTCGTGCTGCTAGGTCCGGTGATGGCTATTGACAAAGTGGATGTGAATACGCTTAAGTACATATCTAGCGATAAAGTGCTTGAAATGACAGGAAATCCAGTGGGTCAAAATCTCTTCCGCTTTAATAGCTCGAAGGCCGAAGACGAGTTGCTCAAATACCCGTATGTACAAAAAGCTGAGATTAGCCGCCATTTTCCACACCGCTTGGAAATCAATATCACCGAGCGACAACCGGCCGGTGTGCTTTTAAACAACAGCAATTACTTGCAATTCAGCAAAGATGGAATTTTACTCGATAACACAAAATCTTTGTCAAATTTGAGCTTGCCGTTGATTACCGGCTTTAAAATGGAGGATGTACCGTCCCCGGGTGGTGCCTTTAAGGATAATGCACGGTTTAATGATATTCTGCGTATCATCAATGCTTGTGATGATGACCTTCTACGTATGTTGCAGGAAATCAATATCAAGGACCGCAATAACATTCTTGCTTATACCAGTCAAGGCCTTGAAATTCGCATAGGCAGTGTAGACAACATTGAGGTGCGCATGGCGACGCTAAATGATATCATCAATCAAGTCATTTTAAGTGGTATTATTGAAGAACCCATTGAGGCCATTGATATTCGCTATGAAAAATCACCGGTTGTTGTGCTTGAAGGATATAGTAACATCGATGTATCCGAATATGTGGATGACACCGAAGATGATGAGTCCATTCAAGAAAAGAATGACCGCGCCAATAGTGAATTAGAAGCCCAAGAGAATGCTGATGCCAATACTGAAAGTGGCACGACAGAACAAAATGGCACAAGCGAGGATGCACAAACCAATCAGACGGACCAATCTAACGCCGATACCACAGAAAATCAATGAGGCATATTATGCCAGTGAAAGGATACAATGTGGTAAAGTATGGCGGTTTTAACGAAAAATATTTGCAACAGCATGTAATATAGTATATTATTAAAATAATAGTGCTAGAAATTTTGTGTGGAGGGATCATGGATGTTCCAACTCGATGATAAAAATAATAATGTCGCCGTTATTAAAGTAATCGGCGTAGGCGGTGGCGGCGGTAACGCTGTTGAACGCATGATTGCAACCAATGTTGACAACGTTGAATTTATCGTTGCTAACACTGATGCACAAGTATTGGCTCAGTCTAATGCAGATACCAAGATTCAAATCGGTGTCAAGCTTACCCGTGGTTTGGGTGCCGGTGGTAACCCTGAAATCGGTCAAAAAGCTGCTGAAGAAAGCCGCGAAGAAATCGCTGCTGCTCTTGAAGGCGCTGACCTTGTTTTCGTTACTGCAGGGATGGGTGGCGGTACCGGTACCGGTGCGGCTGCTGTTGTCGCAGAAATTGCGAAAAGCCAAGGCGCGCTCACCATTGGTGTTGTAACCAAGCCATTCAAATTCGAAGGGCGTAAGCGTCAAAAGAACGCTGTAGAAGGGATCAATGAATTGATCGATAAGGTAGACTCTTTGGTTACCATTCCTAACGATCGCTTGTTAGAAATCGCAAGCAAGGAAATGACCATGAAGGAAGCGTTTGAATACGCTGACGACGTATTGCGTCAAGGGGTTCAAGGGATTGCAGACACCATTACCAAGAATGCAATGATTAACCTTGACTTTGCTGACGTTCGTTCTACCATGCAAAACACCGGGACTGCGCTCATGGGCGTTGGTGTTGGTAAGGGTGAAGACCGTGCTGTTGCTGCTGCAAAGGGTGCGATTTCTTCTCCATTGCTTGAAACCTCTATTGAAGGGGCAACTGCACTTCTTATCAATATTTCCGGTAACAACCCTACCCTTATGGAAACCCAAGAAGCGGTTGACTACATCAACGATGCAACCGGTGGTGAACCGGATGTTATCTTCGGTGTTATCGATGACCCAGGTGCGAAGGACGATATCCGCGTGACCGTTATTGCAACAGGTTTTGCACGTCGTCCGGATGAAGAAGCTGATTTCAGCAGACCTGCTGCAGCGCCAAAAGCACCTCAAAGAGAAAGAGGCACTGAAAAGCCAGCGCCACGTCGTAGTGCCGGTGGGTATGAAGACGTTCATATCCCTGATTTCTTGAGAAACAGAAATCGCTAATTGGTTGATACAATCCCGGATTTGTGTAATCCGGGATTTTTTTATCATCGGTAGAGGGTTAGGCGAAATCGAGTGTGTGTTAGAGAAAGGAGATTTGAAATGAAAAAGTATAATTTCAAAGGCATTGTATTAGGAGCAGTGAGCTTTTTAATTATCGGAATTTGGCATCCGATTGTGATTAAGGGCGAGTATCACTGGGGAGCGAAAAAATGTGCACCGCTTTTTGCCGGCATTGGTGCTGCTTGCATGGCGCTTTCCTTGCGCTTAAAGAACGTCATGGCAAATACCGCTGTGGCACTTTTTGGCTTCTCCGCACTTTGGGGGATTCTTGAAGTGAAGGAACAGGAAGAACGCGTCGAAAAAGGCTGGTTCCCTGCAAACCCAAAACGTGTTAAAAAGTAACAATTGAGAGAAAGAGACTCGAGCATGGATCGGGTCTCTTTTTTTGTAGTTTACAATATGAAGTCAATAATGGGAGGGTATTGTCAGAATATTCTTGTCGTGCTATACTATCTCGAAAGGAATTGTCAAACAATGAAAAGATCGAATGGAGGGAATGACAATGAAAAAATCCTTAAAGTTAATGGCGGCAACCGGTGCTCTGGCGGCGATGTGTGCGATGCCAATGCAGGCAGCTCCTGTCAATGTGAACTTAGCCATCAATGGCGTACTGGTTCATGCAGATGCTTCCATGGGGGCACCTTTTGTGACCGATAACAATCGTACCATGATTCCATTGCGCTTGGTGGGCGAAATGGTGGACTGCACCGTAGATTATAAGGACGGCGTGGTGACAATCACAAATGATGCCTATGATTATTCCGCAATCTTTAAAAAGGATGCCACTACTTGCACCATCAACGGCGAAACCAAGGCCCTTGATGCGCCGATGGTATTTACCAACGGCCGTTCCTATGTGCCGATTCGCGCCCTTGGCGAATCTTTCGGGACCGTGGAATGGATTGCGTCAAGTAAGACGGTGAATGTGGTGACCGATATGGTACCGCAAGAGGACCCAATCCTGAAGGCATGGAGCTACAAGCTTGTTGTAGGAACGAGCGGAGATACAAAGGACTGTCTTGTGATTTCGGCGCATAATTCCAAGACCGGGCAAGATTGCACCTTGACCTTGCCGGATAAGATTTCGGCAGACCTCATGGACCGTTATACACTCGGAACAAGCAAGGTAAGCAACAATCAAGCAACCTTGACCTTTGGCAATGCCGGGTTGATGGGCGGCTTTGATCGTGATGTTTATGTTGCACCAAGCCTTTCTGAGGGCAAGAGTGGTGCCCTTGAATATGTGGGAACTGTGAAATACAAGGCCGACTACGCCATTGACGATACCCACATCTATTACACCGATGGTGCGGACTACGGCCCAATGGGGGAAGTCGATCCACGTGCCTTGTATGTGGCGCCGTTGGGTGACACCAAGAACGCACAAACCTATGAAGTGGATTTTGACATCAACACCTGCAAGCTCGAGGTTGTTGACGGCACCTTGATTGCCACCGATGCAAATGGCGTGGCTCATGAAGTGGTATTTGAAGATTAACCTTATGTATATTTTGCACAAAAAATGCCCTTACTGCATTTATGATATGTACCCAAAATTCTGGACACATAATTTTTTGAATTGAATCTTAGCTTATGGATGTCATTCTGTATTTTACAGGAGGCATCCATTTTGTTTTTTTCTGTATTCTTTCGCTATTGTAGTATTCTATATACTCATCTACAGCTCTTGAAAAC
>USCP01000151.1 GCA_900553245.1 uncultured Peptococcaceae bacterium | reverse complement strand
ACTGCTTAATCAAATTTTATAATATTTCATTGTCCTATTGACGGGTAGCGCACCAGAATGGAGGAACGGTTTTTTTGTGCCTTTGTGTAGTCTGTGATACAGTGGTTTTCTGGGTGTTCGGAAATTTTGAACATGTGGGGTCAACGGATTATATATAGTATAAAAAATTTTATGGTTTATACTAAAGATAACCTAATGAAACGACAATAATATGATTTGGAGGCAATAAAAATGGGAACACCTAATGTTTATCCGATGGGGACCACCATCTATGATCCAGAAAAAGCATGGAGTGGGTACACCATCATGTCCGTTGTGGACATCGGCGCAGTATTGATTGATATGAATGGGAACGTGGTACGTACTTGGAAGGATTTCCAAGGGTTTCCTAACAAGATGCTCCCAGGCGGGCACGTCATGGGGAGCTTGGGCCGTCGTCGCGAACAATACGGCTATCAAGATATGGCTGACGTGACCGAAATCGACTGGGACGGCAATGTGGTTTGGAGCTTCAACCAAAAGGAATTCATCAAGGATGATGAGAAGGAATATTGGTTGGCGCGTCAACACCATGACTATCAACGCGAAGGCAATCCTGTGGGCTATTATGTGCCTGGGATGGAATGCCAAACCCATAGTGGCAACACCTTGATTCTCTGCCACGAAGATGTGTATAATAAGCGTATTTCCGACAAGCGCCTTTTGGACGATGTCATTGTTGAAGTAGACTGGGAAGGCAACATTGTTTGGAAATGGAACGTGAGCGATCACTTCAGCGAACTTGGCTTTGACGAAATGCAAAAGACCGTCCTCTTCCGTAATCCAAACTATCACCCAATCGGTGAAGAAGGCCAATCCGACTGGATGCACATCAACTCCATGAGCGTGCTTGGTCCTAACAAATGGTATGATCAAGGTGATGAACGCTTCCATCCGGACAACATCATCTGGGACGCACGTGAAACCAATATCCTCGCTATTATCAGCAAGGAAACCGGTAAAATCGTTTGGAAGATTGGTCCTGACTTTACTGCCAGCCGTGAACTCCGCAAGATTGGCCAAATCATCGGTCAACACCATGCACACATGATTCCACGTGGTCTTCCCGGTGAAGGGAACATCCTCGTATTCGACAACGGTGGCTGGGCAGGCTACGGCGCACCATGCCGCACCTCCAAGGATGGTACCAAGGTGGATAAGCGCGACTATTCCCGCGTGATTGAAATCGACCCTGTGACCTTGAAGGTGGTTTGGGAATTCACCGGCTCCGTATGGGGGGGCATGATTCCTTCCATTGGGAACACCAAATTCTACAGCCAATTGATTTCTTCCGCACAACGTTTGCCTAACGGGAACACCATGATTACCGAAGGCTCTGACTGCCGCATGTTTGAAGTAACACCGGATAAGGAAGTGGTTTGGGAATACTATGCCCCATTCAACACCTATGACGGCTATGTGTACCGTGCATACCGTTGCCCTTATGAATACGTGCCACAGCTCGAAAAACCGGAAGAAGTACCGGTAGAACGTGTGGACAACAAATATTTCCGTATGCCCGGTGCTGCCGAAGGGATGATTCAAAACGAAGTATCCGTGGCAGGTACTTGGGGTTATGAAGGGAAAATGGATGCTTGCGTAACCGAAGATGCCCTTGACGGGGACGAAGAAGGTTCACAACCTGCGTTTTAATGTTTAGCGAATCAAAATTTTCATAAAGGGGAGTTTGAAAATGAGTGCTGCAACAAAATCACCGAAACGTGCACTGTTTTGGGCGATTACATTTCTCGCGCCGTTGCTTGTATTGTTGATTCCTACCAATGATGTATTTACCCAACAACAAAAAATGTTCTTAGCGATCACCGCATGGACCATTTTGATGTTTGCTTTTGAATTGGTGGACAACTACATTCCTTGCGTTATTATGCCGTTCTTGTTCATTATGACCGGCGTAGCACCATGGGAATTGGCCTTCAGTGGCTGGTATAAATCCATTCCATGGCAGGTTATTGGGATTTTCCTTTTGGTTAATGCCCTTCAACGTAACGGCCTTTTGCAACGTATTGCGTATTTCTGTATCTTAAAGACCAACTGCACTTATAAAGGGATTCTTTGGGGGATGTTCCTCTTTGGTCTCGTCTTTAACTTGTTCTTACCGGGTGGTTCCTGTGTTGCGATGGCAACCTTCGCTTTTGGGATTTGCCAGGCTTTGGGCTTGAAGCAATCTAAAACCGCTGCCGGGATTACCCTCGCCGGTGCAATGGGGTATCTCATGCCGGGGTTCTTCATTTATGTGCCAACCAACTTTGGGTTGTTGGTATCCGTGGCATCCTCTGTTGATCCAGACATCAGTATGAACTTTGTGAAGTTCTTGACCCACAATGCCATCTTTATTCCGTTCGGTTTCTTGATGATTTATGTGATTAGCAAGATGTTCAAGCCGGATATTCAAATCGATAGTAAAGAGCTCTTCCGTCAAAAACGTGCGGACCTCGGTCCGATGAGCCGCGAAGAAAAGATTTCTGCAGTGGCAGTCATCATCATCTTCCTTTACATCATCACTGCCAATATTCACAAGCAAGAACTCGCTTATGTCTTTGTATTGCTCCCAGCCCTCCTTGCATTCCCATGCTTTGGTGTGGTCAAGCAAGAAGACATTGACGGCATCAACTTCAAGTTTGTATTCTTTATCGTAAGCTGCATGTCCATCGGTTTTGTGGCAGCATCCACCGGTATCAGCGAAAGCATCACCGATATTATCATTCCATTCATGCAAGACATGGGTGCCTTTGGGATTGCCGGAACCACTTGGTTGGTGGCTGTATTGGCAAACTTCTGCCTCACTCCACTCGCTGCAATGGCGTCCTTTGGGGTACCGCTTACCAACATCGCGCTTTCCTTGGGCATTGAACCATACGCATTGCTCTATGCGTTCAACTTTGGTCTTGACCAAGTATTGTTCCCATACGAATATGCGATTTTCTTGATTTACTTCTCCTTCGGGATGCTCACCATGAAAGACTTTATCAAGTTCTTTAGTACCAAAATGGTGCTTTCTATCATCTTCCTTTTGGCCTGCGTGGTGCCATACTGGATGTTGATTGGTCTTTTATAATCACACAGACAGCAAAACGCCGCTTCCAATCGGAAGCGGCGTTTTGTTTATTCGTTTGCAATAGCCAGATAAAAGTCGCGAAGAAAATCTACCGCCGCCTCTTCCAACGGGGAAAGGCGGTTTTTGTCTTTTTTGTAGACGAGGGAAGTGATGAGTCGGAGGGAGCAGCCGGTGAGCGGTATTTGTACAATGGTGCCCGCTTCGAGGGAGGCGGAGTTGTAAAAAGCCAGACTCGGAGAAATGGCAATCATGTTTTCGTAGAGGATGCTCTTTTTGAGAAGCTCGTAGCTGTCCACCGTATAGCAGTGATTGAGCTTGCGAAAATCCTGATAGAAGGTATTTGTTTCCGGCAGCATAAAGAGGCGGAAGATGACCACCGTTTCGTTGAGCAGGCGCTCTAAGGGGATGCTGTTAAACTTGGCAAAGGGGTGGTTTTTGTGGACGTACACATACATGGTGTCCTTATAGACCGGCTCGCAAATAAAATCGTGGTTTTCTGCTTGAGATTGCACATAGGTGTGCTTGAGAAAGCCGGCGGAAATCAGGCCAACGCTGTGACCGGAGCCGGTGAGGTCGCTGATGACATTTTCTGCCTGGGTTTCCGGTACGGCAATAGAGGCTTCGGGAAAATGCTCACTCATGTACTTGAAAAGCTCGATAATCGCAGAAATGGCACCGATGGGATAGGAATAGATGTGCAAGGTATGGTTGCCCTTAGAAAGCTCCTGCTGGCTGATCTCATAGATATCTTCGACCGATTGCACAGCCGCTTGAGCCATGGGCAATATTTCTTCGCCAAAAGGGGAGAGGTAGGTGCCGCGGCGCGTACGGAAAAAGAGCGGCTTATTAAATTCGTTTTCCAAGGAGCTGATGGAATTGCTCAGGGTGGATTTGCCAATAAAGAGATTTTCCGCCGCTTGAGACAAAGAATTGCACTTGGCAACCTCTAAAAAATGTTGTAGCTGTTCGATACGCATGACACAATCCCTTTCTTTTTTGTAGTCTAAGCTACAGATAGCGTACCATAAATAGCCGTCTAAAGCTAGCTTGAGCCTAGGTTAGGGCTTGCGAAAAGCGGCTTGCAATGGGACAATAGACGAAAGAGGTGACAAATATGGTTCATTTTATGCACAACGACTGGGGTGAGGTTCTCGCCTCGGAATTTGACAAACCCTACTACAAGGAATTGCGACAGTTTTTGATTCATGCCTACCAGACAGAGCGGGTTTATCCGCCGATGGAAGATATTTATAATGCGCTGCACGCTACAAGCTATGCTGATACCAAGGTTGTGATTTTGGGTCAAGACCCGTACCACGGTCAAGGCCAAGCCCACGGCCTGAGCTTTTCGGTGCGCGAAGGGGTGAAGCCACCGCCATCCCTTCTCAATATTTTTAAAGAGATGGAAGCCGACCTGGGTTGTATACGCCCTAACCACGGTTGTTTGCAAGGTTGGGCGGAGCAAGGGGTGCTTTTATTAAACACCACCCTCACCGTACGCGAAGGCGCACCCAAAAGTCACGCCGGACACGGCTGGGAAACCCTTACCGATG
>USCP01000150.1 GCA_900553245.1 uncultured Peptococcaceae bacterium | reverse complement strand
CAATGGCTGTGCTAAGGCCCGCCGCCGTCGTCAACACCAATGCAATAAAGACACTCACCAAAAGAACGTCATCTCCTATGTTGCGGCCCCACCCTCGGCAAGGCCTTGATTAAAAATGATGGCAGACCGTCACAATCTGCGCCGAATAGTATACGTCTAAAGTCACAAAAGCACAAGCCACAAAAAAAGACCACCGTCGGGTGGTCTCTTTGTTTATGAAGACTGCCGCTTGCGGTGAATGAGGTAATAACCCGTGCACACCACAAACATAAAGGCCGCCGCCAAGGCCGTGGAAAGGCCGATGTTAAAGAGCGATGGGGTCGGTTGAATGCTGGCGTAATAGGCGTAGGGAATACGCACACAAAGGGCAGCGATGATGCCCTGCACCATCACGAAGGTGGTTTTTTCGATGCCGTTAAAATAGCCGTCATAACAGTAGGCCAAGGAAAGAATGAAGCATTCCAATGCAGTGGCCTTGAGGAATTCTGCCGATGCGGCAATGACAGCAGCATCACCGGTAAAGAGGTGCGAGAGGGCGTCACCGTGGAAAAAGGAGAGGTATGCCACCCCTCCACCGATAACGGCGGCGGTGGCCATGCCTACCCAAAGGGTGCGGCGGGCGCGATCATGTTGAGCGGCACCGGTGTTTTGCGCCACAAAAGCACTCACCGCCGACATGTACGCCGTTGGAATGAGTAAAATAAACATCACAAGCTTTTCGGCAATGCCCACGCCACCGGATGCCACCACTCCTAAAGTATTCACAAAGCCCAATATGACAAGATAGGAAAGTTCGTTGGTCATACGTAAAAGCGCCACCGGCAGCCCCAGCTTGACGATGCTCCAAGCCAAGCTGGCATCTAGCCCAAAATGGGAGGAATAGACGGCAAAGGGCAAGCGGCGTTTGATGAGCACCAGTGCAAATGCCACACTCACCGCCTGGGCTGCAATGGTTGCAAGGGCAGCCCCCTCGGCACCAAGATCAACGACCGCAATCAGCACATAGTCGCCGATGATATTGGCCACGCAAGCAATCACAACAAAATAAAGGGGCGTTTTCGAGTCGCCCAAGCCACAAAAAATCCCATTGAGGACATTAAAACCTACCACAAATACCGTGCCAACGCCGCAAATCATCATGTAATGGACGGTCTGGTCATAGGCCTCTGCCGGTGCATGAAGGGCATGGGTTAAGCTCGGCGCGCCCACCAACAAGATCAAGGTCAAGACCGCTGCCAGCACCGAAAAGATCCACGTACCGGTGCCGATGATACGCGCTCCTTGTTGGTCATTGCCTTCCCCCACCGCTTGACCGAGCAAAATGGTAATCCCCATAGAAAGCCCTGTCACAATGCCGTTAACAATGAGCATGGTTTGACTCCCCGTAGACACCGCTGACACATCGGCATTGGCGGCAAATTGACTCACCATCCACAAATCCACCGCCCCATACAGGGCTTGCAATATCAGTGAGCAGAGAATCGGCACGGCAAAGCGTGTTAGCGCCCAGAAGATGGAGCCGTGCAAAATTGTATTTTTAGATGTCGTCACCAAAATCCTCCTTGTGATACTCTGCAAAGTTGATGTCCGTAAAAATGCGCAGCATCTCGCAAAACTTCTGCACGTCCTCCTCGCTGAAGCGTTCGGAAATGGTTCGCGCAGCAAGTTCGTCCTGCTTGCGATAAACGCGGTATAGGCTCACCGCCTCGTCATTCACAGACAAGAGATTTTGGCGATGGTCGTTAGGGTCCGGCGTCTTGGTGACAAAGCCTTGGCGAATCAGCTCGTTAATTTTTAAGGTCACCGCCGGCTTAGACACATAAAGCATCTCCGCCAGCTTAGAGGCGGTGCAGGTGCCGTTCATGGCATAGATAAGTTCCAAATAAAGCAAGCTGTTGTAGGTCATGTTTTGATCCACAAAGCGCTTGTTCATCAATCGTAAATCGCACAGCGCCGTGCTGTAATAAAAGGCATTGATTTCATCGCGCAGGTTCATACCCGTTCCTCCCTTATCGATAATAATCGTTATTATAGCTTAACCAATTTCATCAAGGAAGGCAAGCAAAAAGCGCCACACCTTCTCCAAGAGAAGGCACGGCGCCTGTCCGGCTCACTCTGCCGCATCAATCATCTCTTTTTCAACAGTCACATGAGCGCCATCCACCGTCAGGATGGCGTAGGTCACATCCGTACGGAAGCGTCGTCTGCCACAGCTTCCGGGATTGAGCCAAAGTCGCCCGTCCACAGTGTCTTCAGCATACTTGTGAGAATGGCCGTAAATCACCACATCCACATTGTCCAACCCATGCGGCACGTCCTGCTTGTCATGCACCATAAAAAATCTGCAATTCTCAATTCGAAATGCCAAGGACATCGGTACCCCTTCCGGCAGATACCAGTCGTTGTTGCCGCGCACCGCATACACCGGCGCCATACGCTGTAAGGTATCAAGCACCATCGTATTATCAAAATCCCCGGCATGGATCACCGCATCACACGCCCCAACCGCTTTCATGACCTCCGGTCGTAATAAACCGTGGGTATCGGACAATACTGCCACTCGTGTTGCCATCAAAAAATCCTCCCGTCATTCTATAATCTTGCTTCGATTATAGTACAGCCACGTCCACATTGCATCCATAACCAACATTGTTTCTCCACGTTCCCCTTATTTTAGTGACAATGCCCTGCATCTTGCCCCCAACGCTTTCTATCGCTGTCCACTCGTGGTATACTACTTTACGTAGGTGGTTCTTCTGAGAAGGCGCACCTTGGCGCACAAGAATGCTGCTTCGCTGCGCCACATTTTACGGAAAGGGGACGATTCTATGAAATTTAGTAAAAAACTCATTGCCTTACGCCATGCAAAGGGATTGTCTCAACAGCAATTGGGGGAGGCCCTCAAAATAACACCTGAAACCATTAACAGCTGGGAAGTGGGGACCACTACACCGGATCTCACTCAGCTCTCAAAGCTCGCCGATTTCTTTGGTCTGCCGTTGGATGTCCTCATGAAGGATGCCAATAAGCGTGCATTCGATACGCCGGTCTATCACATGGACGATGTTCCAAGCACTGCGGCGAATGCGGACCGTCAGCGTGTCATCACCCAGCTCGAAATTCTAAGCGGCGCCTTGGCTGCCGTTTGCCTGCTCGGCACCCTTGCATATCTGCTTGCCGGGATTATTTAATCATTCACCTCGCACCTGTTCAAACAGGTGCTTTTTTTGCAAAAAAAATGCAAAACCCCTGACTGCGCGATCAGGGGTTTTGCTGGCGATGGAGTTTTGTGGAATTCATTGTTTTGTCCGCAAGCAAGGTGAGAAAGTGGCGGGGGATGCCGTTTTCTCGGTTGCTCGGGGTGGTGCTTGCGTACAAAAATTAATCCCAGTTTTTTTGGCTCAAAGTAAGACGTGCTGACATTGAATGTTTGTTTCCGCTTCAAGGAGATGAACATGCGATTGGTTATAATGGGGGACCACACGGTATGAGCCGAATAACCATGTGAAGAACCAACCATCCATCATAAATAATAGTCTAATCGCAAACGCAACCACGCATTGCGACCATCCACTGTCCTGCGCACACCCCTTCACGGGCATGCCTTGGAGGGATTTCCTCTGTGCTGTCTTGCTATGGCTTTAGTATACCTTTTCTTTGTCTATCTGTGAAATATGTAAAAGATGGCGTTTGCCATAGTCTCATCCTATGGCAAATCGTTTCAAGGCATCGATGAACCGCGTGGCAAAGGTGCTTGGGGTCACACGCTGGTGGGTCAAATAACCAATCTCCATATAGTCATCCACCTCTAAGGGAATGGCAACGATGTTTCTGCCATGGAGCTTTTCGTTAATGATGCCACTCGAATAGGTATATCCGTCCATCCCAATGAGCAAATTGAAAAGGGTGGCACGGTCACACACCATGATATCCTTATCGCTTGAGCGGGTGCTTTGAATTTCCTCAGCAAAATAAAAGGCATTGTGCTCGCCTTGTTCGTAGGACAAGCGCGGATACGGCGCCAAATCCCCCAAGGTGACCTTCTTTTTTTCCGCTAACGGATGATTCTTCCCTACAAAAATGTGCGGCTCGGCAATAAACAAGCGCGTAAACTCCAACTCATGCTCGCGAAAGGCCTTGCGCAATACGGCTTCATTGAACTTGTTCAAAAACAAAATCCCAACCTCACTCTTGAGCTTGGCCACATCTTCAATAATCTCATAGGTCTTTGTTTCACGCAGACGAAAATCGTATTCATCGCCGCCACATTCTTCCAAAAGCGCCAAAAACGCTTCCACCGCAAAAGAATAGTGCTGAGTGGACACGCAAAATTTGCGACGCCCCGGTTTGTCGCCGGAGTAGCGTTCCTCAATAAGATTGGTCTGGATGATGACCTGTCTGGCATAGCTCAAAAATTCTTCGCCGTCCGCGGTCAGCACCACACCCTTGTTGGTACGCTTAAAAATAGTGATGCCTAGCTCCGTTTCCAACTCCTTAATGGCGGCAGTCAGGCTCGGTTGGGCCAAATATAATTTTTCCGCGGCCTTGCTGATGGTGCCACAGCTCACCACCTCCACCACGTATTTCAATTGACTGAGTGTCATAATCTCTCCCACCTATTACAATAAATTTGGACAGGAAAGCCAGATCTTTTCATCCGGCTTTCCTTC
>USCP01000149.1 GCA_900553245.1 uncultured Peptococcaceae bacterium | reverse complement strand
CCTGCCAGTAGAATTCTCGTAAACACCGGTAGCAGCATGGGTGGGACCGGTGGTAGCACCGGCCTTGTACCATCTTTTACCTTAGGGTGCGGGACCTGGGGTGGAAGCTCCACTTCCGAAAATGTAAGCCCAATGAACTTAATCAATATTAAGAAAGTGGCTTACGGCATCAAACCGGCGGCAACCATGGCACAAGATGATCAGACCTTTAATCATCCGGAATTGGCCTCCATTCCTGGGGCGTACGGCAATGTGGTACGTCAACCCCAAGGCACTAGTTGCCAAGCAACAAACAGCCAATACCTCTCTCCAAGCCAATATCAAAATAGCGGAATCTCTTACAGTGTTGGCTGCAATGGCGGGGGCCCAGCCAATAATGCACCGGCTGCAAGCGATGAAGGCATCGACATTAGTCAGCTTAACGACATGATTGATGCCCTTGTAAAAGCATTAAGGGGCGAATAAGATGGCGAGCAAAGAATATGAAGCCCTTCTCGCACTCTTGCTTGAAGCGGTAGAACATGTACAACCAAAGCAGGAAGGGGCACAACAAGGCGTGCCGGTAGGTATTTCTAACAGACACATCCACCTTTCACAAAAGGATGTAGACGCCCTCTTTGGCAGTGGCTACCAGTTGACCCCTATGAAGGACCTTGCCCAACCCGGACAATACGCTTGCAAGGAAACTGTTACCATTTGCGGCCCAAAGGGCGCGATTGAAAAGGTCAGAGTCCTAGGTCCTGTTCGAAGCAACACGCAGATTGAAATTTTAGCCGGTGACGGCTATAAGCTCGGTGTTAAAGCACCGGCGAAGCTATCCGGCGATTTAGAAGGCACCCCGGGGATTACCGTGGTGGGACCTAAGGGCAGCATTCAAACCCTTAACGGTCTTATTGTGGCTCAACGTCATATTCACATGGCACCGCAAGATGCGCTCCAGTACGGCGTAAAGGACGGCGACATCGTGAAAATTGAAGTAAGTGGTCCTCGCGGCGGCATCTACAATAATGTTGCCATTCGCGTGACTGCAAGCTCTGCCCTTGAATGTCATATAGACACCGAAGAAGCAAACGCCATGAATGTGGGGTCTGCTACAACCGTATCCATTATTAAATAAAAATAGATGAGTTAAATTTTAGGAGGAAACAACAATGATTAAGAACGAAGCACTCGGTATGATTGAAACTAAAGGTTTAGTAGGCTCCATCGAAGCAGCAGACGCCATGGTAAAGGCTGCAAATGTCACCTTAATCGGTAAGGAATTTGTTGGTGGCGGGATTGTAACCGTCATGGTAAGAGGCGATGTTGGTGCTGTAAAGGCTGCTACCGATGCCGGTGCCGCTGCAGCACAACGCGTAGGTGAATTACTCTCCGTACACGTTATTCCACGTCCACACGCTGAAGTAGAAGATATCCTTCCACAAAAGTAATTGTAAATAGTAAAAGAGCAACCTTTGTGATTAAAGGTTGCTCTTTTTTATTTCGCTATAGCGTGGATGCTTTTGAAATGTTCAAGGACATAGCGGGCGACGAGGCCGGTGAAGGCACCGGTGATGATGCCGCTGAGGAGGAGAATCGGTAAGTACCAGAGAATAGCGGTGGTACCGGTAACGAGGATGGCGACGAGGATTTGTCCGATATTGTGGGCGCAGGCACCGAGGATGCTCAAAAGCCAGAGTGTTTGCAGTGTCAATCGACGATAGAGGAATACAGAAAGGGCAAAGCAAAGGAGTCCGCCAGCCAAACTGAAAAAGAGCGTCATAAGCTGGGCGCAGAAAAAACTCCCTAGAAGAATACGGGTCAGAAGCACCATGAAAGCATCACGCGGTCCGTAAAGCATGAGGGTGACCAAGGTGATGATGTTGCTAAGACCAAGCTTTACGCCGGGGATGGGAATGAGTGGAGGAAGCTGCGCTTCGACCACGAAAAGCACCAAGGCGATGCCGGTCAGGAGGGCGAGGTGGGTGAGTTTTTTTGTTTCAATCATGAGGCCTCCTTACTGTCCGGTGGTAGCATCGAGCTCGCCGTCGGTTTTATTGACAAAGCGGATGGTGAGGTGATGCGGCAAGCAAACGATAGGGGTCGGACCGTGGGTACGCATCCCTTGTTTGACACAGGTTTGGTCCGGACAATCGGCGCGACTGACGCCAATTCCTTCCGGGCTTACAGTGATGTCGTTTTGTGCACCGGCCTCACCCACTGTGTAGGTGTGGGTGTCGGTGATTTTTTGAAGTTCAAAACGATACAGCACTTGGCCGTCTTTTTCAACAATGGCTAGGGTTTCGTCTTGATGGCTAAGAAGCCCCAGTCCGTAAAGCCCCGTGCCCATTAGAAGGAGCAGTAAAGAAAGGGCAATGAGCCAATGTTTTTTTGTCATGCAATCACCTCCGCATGCTCACCGTTAGCAAGAGTCAGGGCAGTGGCGGCATTCGGCGTTGCCAAGACTCGACCGTCATCGGTAATGAGAATACAATCAAAATCATTTGGGTGGTTATACCAATACGCAATCGCCTTTTCCTCACCCATGACAAAAAGGGCGGTAGAGAGCGCATCGGCGAGGGTGCCATCTTTGCTGACGATGGTTACACTTAGAAGGCCGCTGTTAGCCGGCTGGCCGGTGTGGGGATCGAGGATATGGTGATAGCGCACACCGTTTTCTTCAAAATAGCGAAGATAGCCGCCGGAGGTGACCACAGCGCGGTCGTGTACCTCTAACGTGGCAACAATATCATTTGTTTGCACAGGATCCTGAATGCCGATGCGCCATGGGCGACCGTCCGGTTTGCTCCCCAGCGCTTGGATATTGCCGCCCAATGAAATGAGGGCATGTTCAACATGATGGGTCTTAAAAATTTCTATGACACGGTCGGCGGTATAGCCTTTGGCAATGGCGCCGAGGTCAACACTTACATTTTGGGGGAGGGCGCAGTGGTTATTGGCGTCCAAAAGGATGGTGCTGGCGTCAACGTTTGGTAGCAGGGATTGAATGGTTGTGGCAGAGGGAACCTGATAATTTTTATCAGTAAAGCCCCAGGCCTCCATGAGAGGTGCCACCGTTGGGTCAAAGGCACCGTCGGTGTCGGCGCTGATGGCTATAGCGCGCGCTAGGAGCGTGGCAGTATCTTTAGAAACCTGCGCGGATTTTTGATGATTTAAAGCCCAAATATCGCTTGATTGGATGCCCACGGAGAAAAGGGCATCTAAACGCTTTATTTCGCTACAGGCATCCTCTAAGGCGCTTTCAGCGTTCTTTCCGTAGGCACTCAAGATCATGGTTGTGTCCATGGCGTCCAATTCCTTTGAAATCGGCTACGTCTCTTCACTGCCACAGCCGCTGAGGCAAAACAAAAGCAGGAACAAGCAGATGAGTTTCTTCATGACGGTAGAACCTCCTTTTAATAAAAGCTGATTGAATCTCAACATAACATTCATCGAAAAACGTGTCAATAGAGAGGGATAAGAGAAAAGGTGTACAACAGTATACGCTGAAATGTAGCAATAAAAAAGCAATGAGCGCGTTGCAATAAAAAGTTCCCTTGTCTGTTGGTTGTAGTTCTTGTAAGAGTCGGGGGAAGGCAAGGATTCTATGGGACAATTATTAGCAAAAGGATTGTTTAGAAAGTAAAAATATGACAAAATAAAACTATTCATAAAATTTATATATCTCACAAAATATATGAAAGGAGGATGGGCAGAATGACCTTACAACAATTGCGCTATGTGCTAACCGTGGCGGATTGTCGTTCGATGAACAAGGCAGCGCGTGTGCTATACATTTCTCAACCTAGCCTATCGGCGGCGGTGCGTGAATTGGAAGAAGAAATTGGCAGTGTAATTTTTGAGCGTAGCAACAAAGGCATCAGTGTGACCGTCGAAGGCAATGAATTTCTTGGCTATGCGCGTCAGCTCATGGCACAATATCAACTGATGGACGAACGCTTTTTGAGTGGGGAACCGGCGCGTCAGAAATTTGCTGTTTCCATCCAACACTATTCTTTTGCCGTGGAAGCATTCATGAATTTAATGAGAAATGCCGATATGGACGAATATGAGCTTGCGATTCTTGAAGTGCAAACGCATGAGGTCATTGAGAACGTGCAGGCCTTTCATAGTGAAGTCGGCGTGCTTTATATGAATTCTTTCAATGAACGCGTTCTCAATAAAATCCTTCGTGAAAAGGAATTGGAATTTGTTCCACTCTTTGACTGCGCGGTGTATGTATACCTTTGGGAGGGGCATCCGCTGGTAGACTCTGAAATGGTAAGCATTGAAGATCTGGAACGGTTCCCGTGCTTGAGCTTTGAGCAAGCCGGCATCAACCATTTCTATGTGGCGGAAGAAGTGCTCAGTATCCAAGGCTTTAAGAAAGTTATCAAGGCATCCGATCGTGCCACTGCATTAAACCTCATGAAGGGAATCAATGCCTTCATTCTTTGTCCGGGGCTTATTTGCAATGATTTGAATGGTGGTCATTATAAAGCGGTACCGCTGAATGTGGATGAGCGTATGACCATCGGGTATATCAAACGCAAAGGAATTCCATTGAGTGTCATGGGGCGCCTTTATGTGGAAGAACTCAAAAAATACGAAAGTAAAGTGCTGTGAGTATTCACAGCATCAGACTGTATAGAAACCCTAATTTCGGCCGAGCCGAAATTAGGGTTTCGTCTTT
>USCP01000148.1 GCA_900553245.1 uncultured Peptococcaceae bacterium | reverse complement strand
CACGCCTTGCCGAACAAACCGGCCTTGTTCATTTGCTTCGTACGACAAAGGATGGACTCGAAACGGTCATTGGTCAAGGGGGGCAAGCCCTTTCCGGTGGGCAACGTGCGTTGATGCTTACGAGCCGTGCCTTGTATCGTGAGGCGGACGTGCTCTTTTTTGATGAAATGACGGACAACCTCGACCTGGAAAGTGAGCGCGCGTTGGTGAGTATGCTTGATGTGCTTTTGGAAGGGCGTACCAGTTGGATTATTGCGCACCGTTTACAGACCTTGCGTAAGGTAGGGCGTATTTTTGTGATGCGTGACGGTTGCTTGGTTCGAGAAGGATGCTATGAGGCGCTTGTCGATGCAGGGGGACATATCAAAGACATGGAGGTGAAGTGCGATGAATAAGACTGTCAAATGGTTGTTTCAATTATTAAAGCCATACCGTTGGCAGGTGATTTTGGGCAGTTTGTTGGTCGCTCTTACCGTGCTCGGGAATACAGGACTGTTGGCAACTTCCGGGCTTTTACTGTCAAAAGCAGCGCTGACGCCGGAGGTGTTGTTGCTCATGCCATTGATTACCGGTGTGCGTTTCTTTGGGATTGGACGTGCGGTGATGCGCTATGCGGAGCGTTTGCTCAATCATAGCATTGCTTTTAAGATTTTAGGCCATTTGCGCGAAGATTTTTATCGTACGCTGGAACCTTTAGTACCGGATGATTTTCCTCATTACAGCCAAGGTAAGCTCTACAATCAGTTTATTGGCGATATCAATGTATTGCAGTTTTTCTATCTTAAGGCGGTGAGTGTACCGTTAGGGAGCCTCATCATTTATACCGTCTGTGCGCTCTTTTTGGCGTTCTATGATGCCCGTTTGATTCCAATGCTGTTGGTCGGACAATTGATTGCGGGGATTATTGTGCCGTCTTGGGCGGTGCATCACGGGCGTGAGAAAAAGCATACCCTTTCAGAGGTGCAAACTGCTTTGAGCGAACAGTTTTTGGAATATAAGCAGGGATTGGCAGATCTGCACTTGTTTAGTACTTTGGAATCCGTGCAGCATGAAGTAAATGATAAACTGCATGCTATGACACGATTGCATATGGAGATGAGTCTTAAAAAGAAAATGGTGAGCCGCGTAGTTTTTGCGGTGAGTCACCTTTCGATGTTGTTGGCCCTCTTTATGCTCATTCCATCGGTACAAAGCGGTAAAATCGGTGGCGTTGATGTGGCGATGCTGGCACTTTTGGTGCTTGCTAGCTTTGAAGCCATCATGCAAATGCCGGAAGCGGTGTTACAAATGGATGAATCCCTCGCAGCAGCAAAGGACATTCATGAGGTTTACGAGAAAACCCCGCGTCACCGTGACAGTGCGGAAAAAACGCCAGAAGGCTTTGCAATTCGTGCCGAGGATGTGGCATTTTCCTATCATCAACAGGGACGTGCCTTTATTGAACATCTCGATTTGGACATTCCGGAAGGGGCGCATGTGGCCTTTGTTGGTGAAAGCGGCAGTGGTAAATCGTCGATTGCACACCTTTTGAGTGGCCTGTGGCAAGTGGATGGCGGACGACTGACATTAGGTGGTGTGCCGATGGACGCCATTGCACCGGCGACCCTCCATCAGATGGTTGCAACCGTTGAGCAGGAAAGTTACTTTTTCTATACGAGTATTCGCGAAAATATGCAACTTGCCAATGAAAACGTATCGGGTGAAGACATCTGGCGGGCGCTTGCCATGGTCGAATTGGACGATGTGGTGCATGCAATACCGGAAGGTACTTGCTGAAAATGCAGCCATGCTCTCGGGCGGTCAACGCCAGCGCTTGGCCATTGCGCGAATGATTGTACAAAATCCGAAGGTGGCTATTTTAGATGAGGCGTTGCAAAAGCTTGATAAGGATTTGGCGGAGCGTGTTTTTGGTCGACTCCTTGAATGGGGCAGAGGGCGCACCATGGTTGTCGTCAGCCACAACCTAGCCATGCTCGACGCACTTGACTTTTCTTATGTAATCTCGTATGGTAGAATCATTGAAAAAGGACCGCATAATTCCCTTATTATGCAACATAATGGGCATTATCGGGCGCTTTATGACATCGAACGATCTCAGTTTTAAGGATGAGTAGTATGTATCAAATAAAAACAAATGGAGAAATGGTGTGGTTGGAAGCGGATGCCCTTGCACAAGCTGATGGTGTTGCGCATGCCTTCAGCACTCGTCATGGCGGGTGTAGTGCCTTTCCGTACACCGATTTAAACCTGGGTCTTCATACCGGCGATGATCTTGCTGCAGTACGAGAAAATCGTAAGCGATTTATGTCTCATTTTGATATTTTGTCGGATGAAGTGGTGAGCTTGCATTTCATGCATTCCAATATTGTTTTGCGTGTTGAAAAAGCAGACGGCGGTAAGGGCTTTCTGTCGGCTGATACTGCTCTGGGGGATGCGGATGGAATGATTACCAATGTGCCCCATCGTGCATTATTTGTGACTTTTGCAGATTGTGTGCCGGTGCTTTTCTATGATCCGGTGAAACATGCTATTGGCGCATGTCATGCAGGATGGCGAGGAACGGTTGCGGGGATTTGCATGGAGACGGTGAAAGCCATGCAACAGGCGTATGGTTGCGACCCTAAAGATTTGTTGGTCGCTGTCGGACCTGCCATCGACCCCGACCATTTTGAAGTGGGGCCGGAGGTCAGTGAGGCGGTACGTGCACACAGCCAGTGTCCGGAACGCTTGCTTAAAGCGCGCAAAAACGGGAAATACCTGTTTAACATCTGGCAAGCCAATGTGGATCAGTTGCTTACCGTGGGCGTGCCTCGAGCACACATTACCGTCCTTGATGTGTCTACCTTTGCAAGAGATGACTTATTCTTTTCTCACCGTCGCCGTTTGGGCGATGACGTTGGCCGCCAGGCAGCGTTTATCATGTTAAAATAATAGGAGGATGCCATGCTATCAAAACGCTTGGAGCAAGTGGCACAATTGGTGCCTGAAGGAACGCGCATGGCCGATATCGGTTGTGACCATGCCTATCTTCCGATTGAGCTTGTGAAGCGGGGGCGGGTGGCACATGCCATTGGCTGTGACATCAACCGTGGGCCGTTGGAAGCGGCTGATAAAAATGCGCAACGTGCGTGTTTGGACCGTAGTGTCCTTGAGTTGCGCTTGGGTGATGGGCTTAATGCCATTGCACCGGGGGATGTTGACGTTGTAACAATTGCCGGTATGGGCGCAGGGCTCATGGCAGATATTTTGTCGGCGCGTCCGGAGATTACAAATAAGCTTTCGCGCATCGTGGTATCGCCGAATGTGGCGCCGTGGATTTTACGCCAATGGGCCATGGCGCATGATTTCAAAGTTACCAATGAAACGGTTGTTTACGAAAACGATCACTACTATGAGGTGTTTACCTTAGAGCCGAGTGAAATGCCGGTGCACTATACAGAGGCAATGTGTTATTTTGGTGTAGAATTGCCAAAAGCATGTGATGCAGTGACGCAGGCGTATTTTGTTGCGCGTAGAGAAAGTGATGAACGTTTGCTTTCGGCGTGGGAAGAAGTGCGTCATCGCCGTGAAGATGTTGCCGCGCAATACGATCGCCTAACAACGCTTTGGCAAGAATGGGAGGCGATGAATCCATGCAAGTAAAGGATCTTGTTCGCGCCATGGAAACTTTGGCGCCGACACATTTGAAAGAAGACTGGGACAATGTGGGGCTGCAAATTGGTGGCCCAGAGGATCAAGTGCAGCATGTGTTGCTTGCCTTGACCCCCTCCGAAAAGGTTGTAGAAGAAGCCATTGAACGTGGCTGCGATATGATTATCACCCATCATCCCTTTATTTTTAAGGGTGTAAAAACCTTGCGTACAGATACGGTTATAGGGCGCATGAGCCAGGCGTGTATCAAACATGACATTGCACTGTACTGTGCACATACCAATCTGGACATTGCCCAAGGTGGGGTAAACGATGTGCTTGCGGCACGTTTGGGGCTTGAACATATCAGGGGCTTGCAAAAAACAGCGGAGACACCGCGCTATAAGGTCGTTGTATTTGTGCCAACGAGCCATGTAGAGTCGGTCAAAGCAGCGATGTTTCAAGCAGGTGCCGGCGCGCAAGGGGACTATGAATCCTGTGCTTGGAGTGTTGTCGGTAGTGGGCAATTTGTACCGAAAATGGGAGCGAATCCATATCTTGGAGAAATTGGTAAGGTCGAAACCGTTGAAGAAGCACGTCTTGAAGTTTTAGTTGATCGTATCCATCTGCATGCGGTCATTGAAGCGATGTGTTGTGCCCATCCGTATGAGGAAGTGGCGTATGACGTTTTCGTCAACGAGGGCAGTGTATCCCGCGCTTATCTGGGGCGTGTTGGGGATTTGCCTGTGCCAATGCGAATGGCGGATTGGCTCTCAGACGTTAAACAGGCACTCAATATACCGGTTGTCAGCGTGGCAGGGGATACCGAGCGAATGGTCAAAACCGTTGCGCTTTGCGGTGGCAGCGCTTGTGACCTGTTGGGCGATGCTAAGTATGCCGGGGCGGATGTGTATGTGACCGGAGATATGAAGTATCATGATGCACAGCGTGCCGTTGAAATGGATATGGCGATGGTGGATGTATCCCACTATGGTGGCGAACGTCCGGTGCTCGTTGCGCTTCAATCTTATTTGTTGGAAACCTTCACGGAGGGACTTCGTGTTGATATT
>USCP01000147.1 GCA_900553245.1 uncultured Peptococcaceae bacterium | reverse complement strand
TAGAGGACATCTTCCTCGACCTTACCAAAGGGGGGCGTGTGCGATGAATGGCGTGAGACTCGAATTTTTCAAAATGCGCCACCGCAGGATTGCCCTTGTTTGCATGGCGCTTTTGGGGGCACAGCTCCTGTGGGAGGGGGTGGACCTGTTGCGTACTGCCGTCGAAAACCGCTCCTGGTACGGCATTTGCTATGACCTCATCATCTTGGATGCGGTGATGCTGCCACTCACTCAGAAGGCGAGCACAAAGGAAGCTGCTTCAAGCAGAGCCTGACGATGACCACACCGACGCGCCTATATTTTTCAAAACTCCTTTGGGGCGCGCTTGTTGTGGCGTTGGTGCTTGGTGTGCGACTCCTTGCCTTTGTCGGCATCGGCATCATGCTGCGCTTTCCAGGCGAGGTGCCATGGCATGAGCTTTTGTTGTACCACCTCGGCAGTTGGGTGGTGTCGGTGATGATTTACGCCTTGCAACAGGGGCTTTCGCTGCGCTTTGCCAATCAGGCGGTGGCCTTGATTGGCGGTCTTGCAGGGAGCTTTCTGGGACTCATGAGTGCGTTTTTCCCGTATGCGGTGGCACGTTGCCTGCCTTGGGGCTATTACGGGCTCATGGGAACGGTGCGCATTGATTACGATGCGTACGTGCCACATCAAGGGGTGCCTTTTTTGACGGTGACCCCTCAACTCCTCGATGTGGGGCTACTTGTTGTGTGGACGCTGGTTTTTGTGACGGTCGGTTGGGCATTGTTTGCCCGTAAGGAGGTGTGAGTGATGTTATGTCGTGTATTAAAAGCAGAGCTCATCAAGGGGCGTCGGGCGCCGGTCTGGCTTGCCTTTGTGGTACTGCCATTGATTCCGGCGGTGCTGGGAACGGCCAACTATCGCGCCAACATCGGTATTTTGGACGATTGGTGGCTGAGCCTATGGACGCAGCACACCCTCTTTTCGGCGTATTTCTTCCTACCGGCGCTCTTGGGCGTGTATTGTGCTTGGGAATGGCGATTGGAGCACAGCGACCGCAATTTCAACAGCTACCTCACCATGCCGGTGTCGCGCACGACCCTTTATTTGGCGAAGCTCTTGCCGGCGGTGGGTGTGTCGATTTTCACCCAAGCCTTGGTGGGGGTGTACTTTGTGGCAAGTGGCAAGCTCGTCGGCATGACGACGGCGGTGCCGTGGGCACAGCTTGCTGATTGGCTCCTTT
Organism: uncultured Peptococcaceae bacterium; assembly: GCA_900553245.1. Lineage (GTDB taxonomy): Bacteria > Bacillota > Peptococcia > Peptococcales > Peptococcaceae > UMGS1590. Next base: position 3,541 of record USCP01000147.1, on the reverse strand, counting down.
GCGGCGCCTTGGGAAGCATCGCTATTTGTGCGGTACAGCTTTTTCTCTCGCTTTGGCTACGCTCCTTCGCCGTTCCAGTCGCACTGGCCTTGGTCGGCGGCATCATCGGCTTGCTCTTTACCAGCCAAGGCTGGGGCATCTATTTCCCCTACGCCCTGTTGAGCCTCGGGATGCGCGCCAATAACCCTAATCTCGTGTTGGAACTGCCCCAATTCATCCTCTCTGCCGTACTCTATACCCTCTTGTTCGCCGCTCTCACCATTCGCCTGCTCAAAAAACGTGACGTCAGCGGCGAATAAAAAAAGACCCTGCTAAGCAAGGTCGGTTGTGTGCAAGAATGTCCTTGAATCTACGCGTGAGAGAACGTATAATAAATAGTAAGAAAGCACCCACTCCAAAATGTGGATGCCTCAATTGTAGTTAAATGTCCTTACGGACAACGCCTATCCCGTGAGCCAGACGGGGTAGGCATTTTTATTTGCTTAGTTTTTCTTGCTTTGAAGAAAGGTGAGCAGCGCAATAAGTGACGTACTTAGAAGCAATAAAAGACTTATCACATCCAAGACAATTGAAAGTATTTCAAAATCCGTCATTTGCGTCACCCCCTTTCCATATAGAATGGAGTAGGAGGCAGCCACACCCTGTCGTGGGTACTTTCTAGTGTTATTTTATCACGAAAATATCACTTTTTCCAGAAATATACGTCCCAATTATTGGTATAATAGTCTTAAGAAAAATCCAATCAATGAAGGGAGCGGACACCTATGAACACCATTGAAATCACCTTGACCCGAGAAGACAGGGAAGCGGTAGAGCGCTACGCGCGAAAGCACCGTGTGAGCGTCGAAGACGCCTTCAAAAATGCACTTTTTGAACGCATTGAACAAGAGCAGAAGGCATTGCAAGTAGACATCGCCAAGCACCTGCAAGACACCCAAGCAGGGCCAACCCGACTCTTTGAAGAAGAACTCGAAGAAATTCGCCAAAACTAAGGGCCTTTGCCTGTGGTAGATTCCTTAGGTAGAAAGAATAAAAAACGCCTAGGCAATGCGCAAGCCCAGGCGTTGTGATTGGAGGTTGTGGATTATGAAACAAATAGGCAGAATGCTAATCATTGGCACCTTTGCACTTTTCGGTTTATTCGTCCTATGCTGTGGCCTCCTTCTTTTACTCGAACCGGCGTCTACCGTCGAGGCTGTTATCCTTGTTGTGTTTGGTCTTATTTTTATTGCAACCAGCAAATCGATGCCACAGCTTTTTTCTGACGCTTATCAATTGACAATGAAGTTTGTTCGTTGGCTAAAAAATTAGAGCCGGCATACAATACCGGCTCTGTTAAGGGGAGTCTGTCATGAAAGACCATTTTCCTGACACCTATCTTTTATCCTCACAAAGCCCATCGTCACGATGACGATGGGCTTTTGTTATATCTATTATTCTCTGTCCGCCAATGCCTCGGCGAGGGCATCGCGGCAGGCGTTAAATTGTTCGACCTCCGGCAGGGCAAAGGTGCCTTCTTGGATGAGGGCGTCGATGTCTTCTAAGGTTGCCCACTGCCAATCCACGGTTTCGCCTTCCTGCAAGATGATGCCGTCGGCAGGGATGGTGGTGTGGTAAATGTAGCAATCCACAAAGGCTGATGGGATGCGGATGGTCTTGATATAGTGCAAATCTTCAGGCCGACAATCCATGCCGGTTTCCTCGCGTACCTCACGGGCAGCACCGGGGCGGCTTTCTTCGCCGCTCACCAAGGAACCGCCGGTGTTTTCCCATTGGTTCGGGCAGATGAGTTTTTCAGGCGCACGCTTGGTGAGGAGCACACGCTTGAGTTCATCGTGAATGGTCCACACGCCGATGATGGTGTGAAAACGGCCTTCAGGGAGTGGCTCACCGCGCAAGAGGGTTTCACCGGTCATGCGGCGGTCGTCGTCTAAGAGATCCCAGTATTCCATTAGCGGTCGCCTCGCTTTGTACGTTTTGGCTTGCCTTTATCCTTGGCCTTGCTCTTCTTGTGCTTTGGCGCACCCTTCTTTGTGCCACCCTTGCCGTGTTTGTCACGCGGTGCTTTTTCCGGTGCCCCTGCCACCACCGCGCCGTCTGCAAAATGCACCTCGGTAAATTCGATGCCCAAATCGCGCTTATAAATGCGAATCGCCGCCTCGTCACTGTCGCTCACAAAGGAAAGGGCGGCACCTTCGGCATTGCCGCGACCGGTACGCCCTACACGATGCACATAGGTGAGTGGGTCGTGGGGAAAGTCCATGTTGATGACTTGGTCAATGTCGTCAATATCAAGGCCGCGGGCGCTAAGGTCGCTTGAAATCAAGACCCCTTGCACACACTTGCGGAAGCTCTCCAAGGCGTGTTGACGGTCGAGCTTTTTCATATCCGCAGAGAGGGCCCACGCTTCGGTGTGGTGATAGGCCAAACGGTCTTGCAAATGGGTGATTTCGTCGTCGCCGTTAATAAACACCAAGGTCTTGCCGTCCATAGCGGCAATGGCGCGACGCAGATTGTCGAATTTCTTGCGTGCCTCGCAGCGTAAAATAAAATGGCCGATGTTTGGGTTCAAGGCTGCTTCTTCGTTGGCAATGAGAAACTCGGCATTTTCAATTGCCCCGCGCAGCAGCTGTTGGGCTTCCATACTGATGGAAGCGCTCACTGCCACCACCTGCACGCTTTTGAGGAGCTTCTTTTGAATATGCTTCATCAGGCTGCCTTTTTCCTGGGCGATGATGGCATCCACCTCATCAAAAATCACCGCTTCAATGGTTTGTCCGTTGATCTTGCGACGGTCAAAGAGTTCCAACAAGCGTCCCGGTGTGCCCACAATGATGGCTGGGCGGCCCTTTAATTTGTCAATTTGGTGGTTAATATTGGCGCCACCGCCGCAAAGGGCGATGCTATAGCCGCCCTCGAGCTTAGCGTTGATGGCGCGGATGATATTGGCAATCTGTACGGCAAGTTCTTGGGTGGGTGCCACCACGAGCAAGCGGTTGCCGCTTTCGCCCGGGGTCATTTTTGCCAAGAACGGCAGCAGATAGGCCAAGGTCTTGCCGCTGCCGGTGCGGGACTGCAGCACCACATTTTTTCCTGCGGCAATCAGTGGGTAGGATGCCTCCTGCACCGGCATCGGTTCGGTAATCTCAAAAGCAGCCTCAAGCGCCTTGCGAAGCGCTTCGGGAAGTTCATTAAAAACAGTCGTCATAACATCCTCCAATTATAAGATGAACACATCAAGGTCATCCGGCGCATCCACCGGACCGTCAAAATGAGCGGCTGCTTCGGCGGTATAGCGGGCCTTGCGAGTATCGAGGTCTTTGTCCTCGGCGTGGAACAATATCAAATGCTTGGCACCGGCACGGGTGGCGTTGTTTGCCGCATCCACCACCGAAGAATGATGAATACGATGCGGATGATACTTGTCGGCATCTGCTTCCAAGCACATTGCTTCATGCACAAGATAATCCGCATTCTTGGCGTAAGGCAACCCCACATCCGTCAAAGGCTCATCCCCCAAAAAGACCAAGGTCTTGCCGTT
>USCP01000146.1 GCA_900553245.1 uncultured Peptococcaceae bacterium | reverse complement strand
TGTTGGGCTTTTTGCAGCAGCAGGCAGATGCGGTGGAGGCGCTGGTGACCCCACGTGGCGACTTTAATGTGACCGCAGACTATCAAAGCGCCTATGAGGAAACGGAGGGAACCTTGGCAGCGCCCATCACAGCGCAAGAAGGCGAGGCCATCACCAAAGAACTGGCAGCCTTTGAAGGGGATGAGGTTTGGGGCGTGGGCACTGACTACGAGACCTTTGATGTGACACTCCCTGCCGAGGCATTGACAAAGGATGCCCTCACCCTCAAGGAATTGGGCGAGGCCGAGGCGTATACCTTTGATGTAGAGCTGATTCTACTGGACAATAACCATTACCAAGCCATGTGCAAGAAAGCAGGCGTGCCTGAGGGGAGCGTGCTGCTCTTGAACCACGAGGTTTTGAATCTCGAGGGGCATGCAACAGACATCGTGCCCTTTAACGAGAAACTCCGCCCTCTCACTCTGAAAGCCATCGATGGCACCACCAAAACCGTGCCTATTGCAGCGATGGTGCCAAAAGAGGACATCCCCGACGCCCTCTTTTATCCGAACACGAATCCGGTGCGCCTTGTGGTGCCCGAGGGAACCGTACGAGGCTACACCTGGCAGATTTATGCCAAGGATGTGGATGGCTTGGTCGCCCATGCGCGCACCGTGCTTGATGCCCGCTATCCCACCGACCCGGACAGCTACATGAAGGATGGCTACAGTGCGCGCGTATATGAAACCGCGGACTATTATCAGGTGATGAACATCACCATCATGATTGCACTGCTGATGATTGCCTGCTTTAGTGCGATGCTCATGCTGATAGGGCTGACCAATGTGGTGAGCACCCTATCGACCAATGTGCTCATGCGAGGCGGCGAAATGGCGGTGCTTCAGAGTGTGGGCATGACGCCCGAAGGGGTGGGAAAAATGCTTGCCCTTGAAAGTATTCTGTGTGCGGTGAAGGCCATTGTCATCGGTGTACCAATTGGCATTGCACTCACGATGCTCATCAATCTGCCTTTGCGTGCCATGCTTCCGGTGCCATATGAGTGGCCACTGGTGTCGATTGGTGTGGCAAGCGCCGGTATAATCGCTTTGACCTGGGGCATTACCAAGCTGGCGGGGCGCAAATGGCGCAAGCAAAACATCATTGAACACATTCGCCGTGTGCGTTAAGGCTGGCGATTGTCAATAAGAGAAGCGTTCGCGAAAGCGAACGTTTTTTATGCCTTCTGTGTGCTAAGCGGTGTAAAAGAGGGCGTTGTCCCATATGCCTTTAAAACTGACATCTTTTTGGGATGTTCCCCTGACAAGGCTGTGGTATAATCAAGCAAAAGATGTGTGCTAATCAGACCGATGAATGAGAAAGGAGCACTATTATGCATTGCGGCATTGTAATGGCGACGGATGCCCTTGCGGATCTCGCGATGAATGAGGCGATGGATGCACAAATCGACGCAGCCAAGCAGGCGGGCCATGTGGAAATGGTGGAAGCACCGCAGGATGCGGATCTTGAAACCTTTTGCGCAGGACTGGGGCTTGTTGTGCCACCGGTCAAGTCCCCTTCAACGCTGGCGACCAAAACCCGCGAAGACGGTGCGCCAATGACCCAAGAACCGATTGAATAGCAGTTGCCCTTGCAGGAGGTGCTCTTGCAAGGGCTTTTGTGTGGATAGATCGCGCATGAAAGAGAAAGGAGCCTTGCCATGGAAAACTCGCATCCTTATGCGGATATTTTAGATGCCGCGCGCCCCGAGCCACCGGCGCAGCATCCGCGCATGAGTGCCCACGATCGCGCCGGACAGTTTGGTGCCTTTGCCGCCTTGGTGGGGTATGACAAGGCGGTGGGGGATTTGTCTGGCCGCTTGGCTTCGGGGGATTTGGCACCGGAGGACATCGATGCCTTTGTCGAAAACTATTTCAGCAAGGTACTGGTACAAGAGTTACCGACAGACTGATTTTGCCTTGGCACGCCGAGGCAAATTTTTTTTGAAAAAATATAAAAAAACTTGTAACGAAATGCGACTTTCGTCGTCTAATCCATGTAAAACGAAAAGAGGTGAGCACGCTGGATATTGAAAAACTCTACCAAACCTATTATATGCAGGTGTATTCCTATGCCATGACAGTGGTAAAAGACCCGGATGTGGCAGAGGATGTGACCCAACAAACCTTTGTGAAGGCGATGGCTTCAACCTATAAAGGCGCGGCAAGTGAATACACCTGGCTTTGTGCCATTGCCAAAAATATCGCCAACGACCATTTTCGCGTACAGAAGCGCATCGCCCCTTTGGAGGAGGCGCAGGAAGGGGCAGATACACCACCGGAAGCGGATGTGATTGCCCGAGCAAGCAGCTTGGAGATTCACCGCATCTTGCACACGATGGAAGAGCCCTACAAGGAAGTTTTTGAATTGCGGGTGTTTGGCGAGCTCGCCTTTCGCGACATTGCCGATATTTTTGGCAAGACAGAAAGCTGGGCGCGGGTCACCTACCATCGCGCACGCCTCAAAATCAAGGAAAGGATGACGGATGATGACAGATAAAAAATTACCCTGCGATGTCGTGCAGGACTTGTTGCCCCTTTATGTAGACGGCGTGTGTAGCGCCGACAGCCGCCAACTGGTGGAAGCCCATCTGGCAGAGTGCGACGATTGCCGAAGGGTGTTGGCAGATTTGCAGGAAAGTGAGACGGAAGCGGCGTTTCATGCCGATGCCAAGGCGGTGATTCGCGCCCACAACAAGCACCAATCCAAGACCGCCCTCGCCTTGGGCGTCTTGATTTCGGTATTTCTCACAGGTGTTATGTGGGTGATGCTCTATGTGACCCTGAAAGGGTGGAGCGACTGGCAGACGACCATAACGGTAGGGGCATCATTGCTCTTTTTGGCAGGGCTTACGGCAGTGCCACTTTTGGCAAGTTCCAAGCGCTTGACCAAGGCGATTGTTTTTTCGACCCTGGCGCTCGTGCTCGTGATTCTCTGTGAGGAAGCCTTCTTTGGCGAAGAGAGCGGACTTGAAACTTTGCAAATCATCACAGCGACGATTTTTGCGATTTCCCTCTTTACTTTTCCGGTGGTGGTCCGTCAAGCCCATTTGCCGGAACCATTGTGTCACCACAAGCTGGTGATTACCATGCTTTGGGATAGCATTTGGTTTGTGCTGATGATGCTATTTTTGGCTATTGATTTTCCTCAGGATATGGAATTTATGATGGAAGGACCGTTGCTTCTTGTGGGTGCAGCAACCCTTTCCCTCGTGGCAGTGGCATGGCTCATTGCCCTCGCTGTGCGATATTTGCGTGTGCACTGGCTGGCAAAATGCGGCATTGCGGTGGTGCTCTTGGCCCTTTGGACGGCGTTTGGCATGCACTTCGGCTGGGCAATGTTTGACGGCGTTGACAGCCCCCTTCTGGTGGGTGGCATCGGTAGTGCCATTGGTGCGATTTTTGTAGCCATTGGCGCGATTTTAGGAAAGAAGGGACAGAAGTGATCAAGCAATGTTCGTGGCCGCGCATCCTCTGCGGCTTTGGGGTGCTTTTTGTGGGGCTGGTGACAGCACAGAGTGCGGGCTTTTGGGTGGCAGACGTCCTACATCAGGGGGGCGTGCCACTCCTATTATCCTATGTGGCACTGGGCGGCGTAGAGGCGGTGTTCATGGCAGGGGTGCTGGTGCTCCTTTGCCGCTTCCTCTTGGGGGCGACCTTGGCGGACATTCGTGTGATGCCGTTTCGCCTATCGCCTTTTTGGGCGGTGGTGGCGGTGGTCATGCCGCTGATGGTGGTGGTGCTTTCGGTCGTTGCAGGTGGCCACTGGGAGATTAGCCCCTTTAGTAACGAGATGAAAGGGGCCGCCCTCGGTTGGGTGGTGTGTTATGTGGGTCTTGCCACCGGCTTTGTCGAGGAAGCCATCTTTCGCGGTTTTCTCCTTACAACCCTTGAATGGCGCATGGGCCGCCGTTTTGCAATTATCGTGCCCTCGATGCTCTTTGGCATTGTGCATGTGATGGGGCGACCGATGGATGTGGGGAGCTTTGTGCAAATGGTGGTGGCAGTGTCCTTGGTGGGCATCCTCTTAAGCCTCATTACCCTGGAAACCGGCAACATTTGGAATGCTGCCCTCATTCATGCCATGTGGAATATGATCATCATTGGCGATGTCATTGCCATTGGCCCCGAAGCCAGCGAGACGGCGTGGGCGAGCTTTGTGCTCAATAGCCACTCATTCCTTGTAACAGGTGGCGATTTTGGCATCGAAGCCTCTCTCATGGCGATTGTGCCGATTGGGCTTTTTACCGTATTGGCGCTCCTCCGCGCAAAACATACCGACTAAAATAAAAATATCGACCCCGCGGGCAGCTTGGTGTATCATTATAGGTAACACCGAGTTGCCCTTTTTCGAACTCGGACATTGAGTAGGAGGAATAGCAAATGAAAGTATTGATGATTGACGGCAGCCCACGCAAGGACGGCAACACCGCCACTGCCTGGGCTGAAATGGAAAAGGTGTTCGTGCAAGAAGGCGTTGAAGTAGAAATCGTAAAGGTGGGCAACCAACCTGTGCAAGGCTGCATGGCTTGCGGTGCTTGCGCGAAGCTCGGCCGCTGCATGGTAGACGACGTGGTCAACGAACTCGCGCCAAAGTTTGAAGCGGCAGACGGTTTGGTGGTCGCAAGCCCTGTTTACTACGCCAATGCCAACGCCACCCTCATTGCCACCTTGGACAGACTCTTCTACAGTGCCAAGTTTGACAAGACCATGAAGGTTGGTGCAAGCGTTGTGAGCGCACGCCGCGGCGGC
>USCP01000145.1 GCA_900553245.1 uncultured Peptococcaceae bacterium | reverse complement strand
ATGGTACCAATGTTTACGTGTGGTTTTGTACGTTGATATTGTTCTTTTGCCATTGTTTAGAATTCCTCCTCGGATTTTCCATAAATAATGAAATTTGGTTGCTAAGAATTTCATAATTACCAATAGTTTGATTGTATCTATTTTGCATTTGCTTGTCAATATTGCACGATACAAAAAAAGCAACAGTCTAGTGACTGTTGCTTTTATGCGGTGGACGGGACTTGAACCCGTACGAGTTGCCTCACACGCCCCTCAAACGTGCGCGTATGCCAATTCCGCCACCACCGCATTTCGGTGTTTGTCGCTTTGTTGTTTCATCGTTTCCCTCAGCGACAAGATGTATTATACGTGCTCTTTCGCAAAACGTCAACACCTTTTTAAAGTTTTTTACGATTTTTTTAAAAAACTTTCGATTTGCTCGTAAAGATGGTTTAAATCGCCATCATTAAAAAGAACGCGCGTCCCTTTGTTAAGCCTTTCTTCGTCCCTCATCTGTGAATCAATCTTACTTTGCGCATATGTTTCATCAATACCGTCTCGCGCCGAAAGTCTACTTCTCCTAAGCGACTCTTCCGCATAAACGAGCCAAATTTCATCACACAAATCATCCATGCCACTTTCAAACAGAAGCGGAACTACAAAAAAAACAGTCGCTTCTCCTTCTAATTGTGAAAATCGTTCCTCTGCCAACGCGCGAATCGCTGGATGGGTCAGCCCATCTAAGGTTTGACGCGCTTGCTCGTCATGAAATATTTTTTCAGCAAGTGCCTTACGGTTCAATGCACCATCGCCAGCGATCACTGTTTCTCCGAAAATATGACGCACCTGCTCCAACACCGGGCTGCCCGGCGCCATGATTTCTCTTGATAAGAGGTCCGCATCAACCACCGGATACCCAAGTTTTTTTACATAATCGCTAACAATGGTTTTTCCTGAGGCAATGCCCCCTGTAATACCGATAATCATTGTTCCTCCTAGCTTTTTTGACAATTTGGACAGTACACACTGCTACGACCGCCGACCGTGATGCTTTTTAGCACCGTACCGCACTGCTTGCACGGTTCTCCGGCACGGCCATACACCTGATGAGAAAGTTGAAATGTCCCTTCCCTATTTTCCGAGTCAACATAATCTCGTATGGTGCTTCCCCCCGCCATAATGGCTTCCGTTAAAATTCTCTTGGTGGCGTCGACAATGCCCGCCGCTTCCGCGCGGCTTATCCGCATGGCACTTTTTCTTGGACGAACACCGGCTGCAAACAGAATTTCATCGGCATAGATGTTGCCAATGCCTGCTACAATGTGTTGATCCAACAAATGGGTTTTGATGGGACGTTTTCGCTTGCGAGTACTTTTAAAGAAATCATCGGCATTAAACGTCGCTTCCAGCGGTTCCGGCCCCAATTTTGAAAGGAACTCGTTACACATCGCATCCCCCGCGCACCAAAGGAATCCACCAAAACGTCGTACATCCTCGTAAAGCAACACATGCGCATCATCCAAATAAAAAATCACATGGTCGTGCTTACCTACCATCACATCTCCAGTGCGCACCAGGAGCTTTCCTGTCATACGCAAATGACAAATGAGACATCCCACGTTCAAATCCAGCAAAATATATTTTCCACGACGTCTAACACCGCAAATCTTGTGCCCTTCTACACACGCTCTAAAGTCCTCTGCCGTCATTTCTTGATCATGAATCGCAGAATCAGAACGCACGACCACTTTTGTGATCGTGCGTCCCACAATATGCTTCCGGAGTCCGCGACAGACAGTTTCCACCTCAGGTAATTCCGGCATTAGATATCCTCCATTTCGCGCCAATTAAAACCAGCTTTGAGGTCCACCTTAATCGGTACAGAGAGCTTTACAGCTTCTTCCATGCATTGATGCACCACTTGCCCCAACGCCATGGCATCTTCTTTTGATACTTCAAAAATCAATTCGTCATGCACTTGCAAGAGCATGGTCGCATGCAAACCGTTATCGCGAATGGCTTGCTCGCAACGAAGCATCGCCAGCTTAATAATATCGGCAGCGGTTCCTTGAATTGGAGAGTTCACCGCAGTACGTTCCGCAAATTGGCGCAAGTTGCGATTGCGGCTATTGATGTCTTTAATATAACGACGACGTCCAAGCATGGTGGTTACATAACCACTTTCTCTGGTTTTTTCAATGGTATCGTTAATAAACGTTTCCACGAGAGGGTAGCGAGAAAAATACAAGTTAATATATGCTTCCGCTTCTTTTCTGCTAATCCCCAATTCTTTGGATAAGCCGTAATCGGTTTGTCCGTAGATAATCCCGAAATTTACCGCCTTTGCTGCACGACGCTGTTCGCTTGTAACCTCATCCATCGGCACATGAAACACTTCAGAAGCGGTACGACGGTGAATATCTTCATTTTCTAAGAAAGATTGGGTCAAGGTATCATCACCGCTCAAATGCGCCAACACACGAAGTTCGATTTGAGAATAGTCGGCACTGATTAACAAATTTTGTTTTTCAATCGGAATAAAGGCACGACGAATGCGTTTTCCTTCTTCGGTACGCACCGGAATGTTTTGAAGGTTCGGTGCAGTACTGGATAAACGACCGGTCGCAGTCACCGTCTGATTAAAGGAGGTGTGTACACGCCCTTGAGCATCCACGAGCTTCAAAAGCCCATCGACATAAGTGCTTTTGAGCTTTGCAAGTTGGCGATAATCCAATACGCGCCCAACAATCGGATGCTCATCCCGAAGCTGTTCCAACACTTCAGCGCTGGTGGAATACCCAGTTTTTGTCTTTTTAACCACCGGCAGTTCCAACACCTCAAACAAAATATGCCCAAGCTGTTTTGGAGAATTCGGATTGACTGATTCACCCGCCATCGCTTCAATATCTTTTTCGATTTCTGCAACGCGGGCATCCAATTCTATTTGTAAATCCTTGAGGTACTCGGTATCTACACGCACCCCCACTAATTCCATACGGTTCAGAATCGTCGCAAGGGGCAATTCTACTTCGGAATAAAGTGCAAGGCACCCCGTTTCTTCCATCTTTACACGAAGCACATTCTGCAAACGTTCAACGGCCTCTAGGGTTGCAAAAATACGAGTTTCTTCCTCTTCCGGCATGGTCAACCCCAAATAGCTTTCCGCGGCACGTTCAAGGTCGTGGTCACCTGCCTCCGGCTGCAACAAATAATCCGCCAGCACTACATCTGCTACCACTCTATCAGTCACCGCTCCGCCCAACAAAAGCGCATGGGTCATTTTCTTCACATCATCGGTAGTAATGAAAGTATTGTCGTCGGTCAACACCGGTTGCAACGCATCCACTACATCCGCCCATTCTCCTTCTGCAAGGGAAACGGTGAAATTCTTATCTTGAGCGCGCCAAGAAAAACGCACCGGCACCTTCGCCTCATCTACATCCACCATCATCACATAACGGCTCGGCGCAAGCGGCGTCAGCAATGCCACCGCCTCTTCAACAGATGCACACACATTTCCCTGCATCTGAGCCGGTTCCTCTCCCCCGAGATTTTCCAGCGCCGTCATGCCATAATCTCGCTCTAGTTTTTTAAGCAGCTTCGTCAAATTCAATTCTTTGTAAAAAGCTGTCAGCGCTGCCACATCCGGTTCGCCAAGGGTAAAATCGTGGGCGTCATAATCAATATCCACATCACACTTGATGGTCGCCAACGCCTTGCTCATGAAGGCATCCTCTTTTCCTGCCAAGAGCTTATCATAAAGTTTTTTGCCCTTCAGGTCTTCTAAATGTTCATATAACCCTTCGATGGTACCATAATCTCCCAAGAGCTTACGCGCGGTTTTTTCACCTACACCGGCAATCCCCGGAATGTTGTCGGACTTATCTCCCATAAGCCCCTTAAGTTCAATCACAAGCTCCGGTGTCATCTCATAGTGCTCCGCAAGAAATTCCGGCGTTACAATTTCCATATCAGCGCCCTTACTTTTCGGAAAGCAAACCGTCACACTTGGACTTACCAATTGAAACAAGTCACGATCTCCACTCAAAATGATACTTTGATGCCCCTGTTCCGTATAATGGTGGCTCATGGTGCCGATGATGTCATCGGCTTCATAGCCTTCTATCCCAAAGGTTTCGATATTCATGTGTCCCAACGCCTCTTTAATAAGCGGCATTTGCGCACGTAAATCTTCAGGCATCCCCGTACGGGTGCCTTTGTAATCCGCATACTGCTCGTGGCGAAAAACCTTCTTACTGATATCAAACGCAACAAAAACTTCGTCTGGTTGAAAACGTTCCACCACCGATTGCAACGTATTCAAAAAGCCATATACGGCATTGGTGGGCACGCCCTTCGCATTTGACAAATGAGGCACCCCATAAAAGGCACGATTCGCCAAGCTGTTGCCATCTATCATCAATAAAGTACTCATGCTTCATCCTCTTTCCGCTCTGCATACGCTTGCGCCATCGCCGCTTTTTGTTGATGATTGAGCTTCTTGATTGCACACTCTCGCGACAGCGCCTCACTTTTCGTATCAAAGCATTCGGTATATACAAGACTTACCGGACGTCGGCTGCGGGTATATTTCGCGCCGGTGCCTTTGTTGTGCGTTGCTACACGCGATGCCACATCAGTGGCATAGCCGCAATAATAACTGCCATCGCTACAACGCACAAGATAGGTATAGTGTTTCTTTTCCATAGTAAGCCCTCCATGCCCATATTATGACAGATTGCCCCACCGATGGCAAACCTCCTTTTGTCGCATGCCAGCCCCCCACGCCATCCGGGCATAATCATAACCACCCTTCAAAAGGGTGGTTTGCTCTGGGGCTATAAGCCCATGAGA
>USCP01000144.1 GCA_900553245.1 uncultured Peptococcaceae bacterium | reverse complement strand
GGGCTTGTGGGCAATCTCTTGGCTGTGGTAGGCTTCTTTGTTGTACGCAGTCTCACCCGCGACATGTGCCGCGAATGTGGCCATTGGCAATCCTATAAACATCAATATTGCACCCATTGCGGCACCATCATGCAAGAAAAGTGCCCACACTGCGGTGGCCTCATTCATGCCCACGACGGCTATTGCTCAAGCTGCGGCAACGCCACCGGCCTTTCATCCTTATAAGATTTACAACTGACGCACAGCGACGCTCTCGCTGTGCGATTTTTGGCAACAAAAGAAAGCGAGAGAACACAAACAATGATTTGGCAAATCTTCCACGGCTTCTGCATGGCCCTAGCCGACAGTGTACCCGGTGTATCCGGCGGCACGGTGGCCTACATTCTGGGCTTTTATGAGCGCTTTATCGGTGCGCTCAACGACCTTTTTAGTGGGTCTATGCGCGAACGCCGCGCCGCCCTGCTCTATTTGGCAAAGCTCGGCATCGGCTGGGTGGTAGGGATGGTCGCCTCCATGCTCGTGCTCAATCAGCTCTTTGAACGTAATATTTACTTTTTAACCTCCGTCTTTTTGGGGCTCACCTGTGCGGCACTGCCTTTTGTCGCCGCCGAAGAAAAAGACGCCATCAAGGGACACGGTCGCAACTGGCCGTTTTTTATTGTCGGGCTTGTGCTTGTTTGTGGCATGGTGATAGTGCGTGATGTGGTTTCAAGCAGCGTGGCCATTCATTTTAACGCCCTGTCCCTCTTCCAATACGCCCATGTGTTTATTTCCGGCGCCCTTGCCATCAGCGCCATGGTGCTACCGGGGGTCAGCGGCTCAACGGTCTTGCTTATTACCGGCGTCTACATTCCAACCATCAGCGCCGTTTCCAACGTGCTCCATTTAAAACTTGAATTTTTACCGGGACTGCTCGCTTTGGTCGGTGGGATTATTTGCGGCGCGGCCATCAGTGTCCGCTTCCTCAAAAAAGCCCTTGCCCATCATCGCAGCCCGATGGTGTACTTTATCCTAGGGCTCATGGCAGGCTCCCTCTACGCCATCATGATGGGACCAACCACCATGAACGACGGGCAAGCGCCTCTCACCCTAGATACCTTCAGCATCCTCGCCTTCCTGATTGGGATTGGGATTTTGATCATCCTCGAACGCATCAAAATCATCGGTCAACGCCGCGAAGCCGAAATGGAAGAACTCTTGAAATATTAAACGAAACGCCGTGCCCAAAGCGCGGCGTTTTCTTATGCCATCAGTTCCTTCAAGGCACTGCCAATCACTGCGGCAAGGGCTTCGGCCCCTGCTTGGTTCGGATGGATGCCGTCTGCAAGGGTAAACGGCTGCCCTTCTGTTTTCGCATAGACCTCTGCCACCGGCAAGTCTCGCGCCACCGCCACCCGATGCACCGCATCACAAACATCCGCAAAATAAGCCGGATTCACGCCGTAATCGTTGGCTGCCATCGACACATCCGGCGCCAACGGTGTGCACAAAAGCACCTGTGCGCCTGTATCAAGATAAGCATCCGCCAGCTGCGCCAAATCCGTTTCAAAGGTCGCTGCCCCTTGCCAATAAGCGGTATCATTGGTGCCGAGCATGAGCACCACCACATCCGCCCCCCATGCCAGGCTTTCGGCATAGGCTTGGGTATCGGCATAGCTTGGCGCACCACTTGCCAGTGCCGTTGTGCCGCAAACGCCGAAATTGCCGTACACCGCCTCTCCGTTCGCTTCCGCCAACACCGCTACATAGCTGTGTCCGCCAAAGCCTTGGGTGATGCTGTCCCCCACACAAGCCACGCGCACCGCCTCTGTCTGCGGCACCGCCGATTGAGGCGCTTGTACTTCCTCTGCCCCAGAGCCGCAAAGCAATAATCCCGCACAACACACTGCCACCATCCATCCCTTCATGCGCTCACTCCTCTATCGTTGATCGGTCTGACATCGCCAGCTTTCCTCCATCGTCCCACGCCCACGCCCGCTTGTCAAGAACACTAAAAAAACCGCGAAGCGCCCACTGCTTCGCGGTTAAAAGTCGGATTATACAAAGAGATTTAAGTGCGGGTTTCCCCGCCTTTTAGTAGAGGAAGTAGATTGTCTTACGACGTTTGTTGTAGAGGAGTTGAGGTGTATCCTGTCAACAAATGGATTTGTTTGCAAGCCACTCTTGCCCGTGATTAGCCGCTGTGATCGGTGTCTCTAAAAAGCCCTGCGCTGCCTCAAAGAGACGTTCTATTAAACCTATTAAAAGGGGGTGTATGTGGTGACGCCCTGCGTACTGCGCCACCCTTCATTGAGTACTATTTCACTCAACATGTTTGAGAATCAATCAAAAGTGAGGATTATTTTATGCCTGAGCGATTGCTACGCCAAGGGCAATCGCCGCTTGTTCTTCATCGGAACCGGGTTCCGGTGCATCGAGAATCGCCAAGCCGTCAGAAACAAGATTTGCGCCCAAACGAACGGCATCCTGTGCCCAATCGTCCATGTATTCGCCACTGTTCCAATTGTAGGAGCCAAACAGCACTACATTTTTTCCTTTGAGATCATCGGAAATTTGATCCCACATCGGTTGGAAATCTTCGGTTTCCAGCTGCTCATCTCCCATAGCAGGGCACCCAAACGCGAAATTGGTATACGCACCCATCTTGCTTGGTTCAAAATCCCAAGGCATGTACACATCGGCTTCGCCACCTGCTTGTTCTACGCCTTTTTTGACCAAGTTCATAATGGCTTCGGTATGACCGGTGCCACTCCAATAAACAATTGCGACTTTCATCGAGTCACTCCTTTCCTATTTAGATTGCTAGGGCCAGCGCTTCTAACGGCTGCCCTTCCCTAAAGCGGGACATACATACCGCATGGCTTTCGTCGAAGGCGCAGAAGCACTTGTCTGCCTGCTCCTCGTTGTGGAACACACACCAGTAGCCTTGTCGCTTTGCACATCGGGAACCAAATTGCACAAAGTCCTTCACGTCAGCGAGCGGATACGAAAGAAAGAGACCAATCTCATGCGGAAAGCCATCGTAATGATACAGACGCTTGGCCAGCTGTGCAAGTGCGGACTGCACATCAAACGCATCGTAGCCAAGGGGTGTTAAAAACGCCTGCGTTTGTGGGTCCTGCAAATCACGTGCCAACGCCTCTACACGATAGACATAAGCGAGCGGCATCTTTCCTTTGCCGAAAAAGAGTTGAATGTCGATGCCGAAACGTTTCAGTCGCGCACGTGCCTTAACCACTTCATGGCAAAGGGTGTCATACTCCATGTCGCAAGTATTAAACAAGCCACCGGTTTTTATGCCCGTCAGTACCGGTGCACAAAAGCGAACAATTCTTTCATCTAGCATCAACGCCACTCCTTTTCAAAAGTTGTTTGAATTAGCCATCGCTAACTCATGCTTTTATTATAGCACGCCTTTTTCTTCTGTCAACAGAAAGTTAGCAAAAACTAACTTTTTTCTTTAGGGCATAAAAATAGCGCCGTCCCTGTAGGGACAGCGCCTTCCTATCACCCATTCGCCGAAGCACGGCGTGGGACATCGTGAGTATGGTTAATCAGCAAACGGTCACCGGCGCGAAGAACGGTGTTGCCGGCAGGAATGATATAGTCATTCCCACGCTGAATGAGAATGATCAAAGAATTGGCGCGGCACGGATAATCGGATAGGGTCATGTTTGGCGCAAGATCCTCCTCTTCGATGACCTTTTCCACCAAATGAATATCCGGCGTTGCCCCTTCCTCGATGGCACAAAGAATGAGCACGTCGCCATCTTCAAGCACGGTGTTGCCCTTCGGCACCATCCGATAGCCGTGTCGAATCATGTGTACCAAGAGAGAGCCCGGAGGCAAGGTGATGTCCATCACGCGCTTACCACACCAAACGTGGCCTTTCTCCACCTTAAAGCGAATGAAGTTAATCGGTGTTTCATCCACATAGTCGGTGAAGGTTTTAAGGACGTTGCCACCCTCATCAATCATTTTAAGACGCTTGGCAACAAACGGCAACAGAGAGCCTTGAATGGCAATCGAAAACAGCACCACCCCAAAGACAATGTGAAACAAATCGTTTTCCATGGCAACCGGCGCCAGCACTGCCATAATCGCAAACACCACCGAGGCCGCACCGCGTAACCCGGAAAAGGACACCAAATGTCGGCGTGCCTCACTGCCACCAAAGGGCAGCATCAAGAGATGCCCCGCCAGCGGACGCGCCACCAAGGTAAGAAACAGCGCAATCAAGAGGGCAGGCACCCATACATCCAGCATACGGGACGGATAGGACAAGAGCCCCAAGAGGAAAAACAGCATCACCTGCATGATGCCGGTCACCCCATCAAAAAAGGTCACCATGTTTGGACGCATTTCAATGGCACTGTTGCCGAGCAAAATCCCCACAATGTACACACTGAGGAAGCCGTTGCCGCCAATGGCCTGCGGAATCCCATAGGCAAAAAGCGCCACCGCCACCACAAAGATGGTCGCCGTTTCCACCGAATCGGTAGAATAGTGATTGATGAGCTTACGCACAATAAAGCCAATCCCAAAGCCGCAAGCAAGCCCCAACGCCAACTGCTGTACCAAGACCAAGCCCACACCGCCGACACTGATGCTCCCCTGCATGGCAGTCAAAAGCACCACCGTCAACATATAGGCAAAGGGGTCATTGGAGCCGCTTTCCACTTCAAGGAGAGAGGCAGTGTTTTCCTTTAAGGCGAGATTGCGAGAACGCAAAATCGAGAACACCGATGCTGCATCGGTAGAGCTCAACAACGCCCCACAGAGTAAGCCTTCAAGCAACGGCATGCCTAGCACCCAATGACAAAAGGCACCCACCATCAGCGCCGTCAAGATCGTCCCAGCGCTCGACAGCACAATAGAAACTGCCGCTACCGGCTTTGCCACCTT
>USCP01000143.1 GCA_900553245.1 uncultured Peptococcaceae bacterium | reverse complement strand
GCAAGCCACTGCCAATATGAAAGCCTGCCACCGGCTGAAAGGACAACGTGGCGCCAACATCCACATTACGAATCACAAGCACAATTTTATTGGCCAAGGTAACCGAGGCCATCGCCGCATCGCCAAAAGAGGCCGCACAAAAGTTTAACACCACTGCCATCACCCCAGCCGTGCCTTGACGGCAAAAGGTTTGCTTGCCTTTCGCGCAAATTTCTCGATAGCTTTGCCAATCGGTGCTCACACTACGCACATCCAAACAAAGGGCATAATGTTGATTCAAAAAAACATACAGCAAGACAACGAAGCTCACCCCTTGCCCGAGCACCGTTGCCCAAGCCGCGCCTGTGAGGCCCATTGCAGCATAATGAATAAGAATCGGATTCAATACCGCATTAAAGAATGCACCGCTGCCTAAACCCAGCACAGCGGCAAAGCCCTTGCCCTCATTTAAAAGCACACAACAGACCACACTCTGCAAGCACATCATCGGACTGCCCAACAGAATAATTTGCGCATACTCCATACAAAACGGCATCATGGTTTTAGTCGCACCGAGAAAATGAATCAGGTCCGGAAGCACCAAAAGCGCCGGCACCATCAGCGCCAAAGCCCCCGTCAATGCCATCACCATTGCACTGTTAAATACCTGCTGGGCCTTCTCAAGATTGGCGCTGTCCAAAGCACGCGTAACAAGCGTTCCCGCACCGCTACCAATCCCAAATCCAATCGCCTGCATCATCACCTGAATTGAAAAAACCAAGCCCACCGATGCCACCGCACTCGTCCCCAAACGCGCAGCAAAAAAAGTATCTGTGGTATTATAAAAGATCGTAATCATCTGCGCAATCATCATTGGGAGCAACATCCCAACCAACCAGCGCGGCATTTTCTGTATCATACGCTGCACCCTTGTCACCAAGGCATGCGTCTTTAATTGATGAAAAAGATGCATCGTTTTCCCTCCATAAAAATCAGCATGAACCCACGCCCATGCTGTATCCGTTTATTGTTGCGTCCTTTATTGTAGTACAAGCACGCCACCTATGCATCCTAAAAATTTTCTGATTATGAAGGAATTTCATATAAAGTATTCTTCTTTAAGAATACACGCAATCAAATTTTAACAAATCACCACAACTTCACTTTTCCCCTTTATTATATTAAAATAAACACAAATACGCGCAAAGGAGAAAATAACATGCAAACCATTGGAATCGTTGCCGAGTGGAATCCTTTTCATAATGGGCATCGTCATCTTATTGACACCATTCGTGCCGAAAACCCTGATGCGTTGATTGTTGGGGTAATGAGTGGTGCGTTTTGTCAGCGTGGTGAAGTGGCCTGTGTGGATAAATGGACGCGTGCAGAGATGGCACTTGCTAATGGTGTGGATGTGGTATTGGAGCTTTCTCAAGTATATGCAACGGCGAGTCTTGAAGGCTTTGCACAGGGTGGCGTGGCGACGTTATTGGCATTTGCGCCGCTGGATGCACTATACTGCGGCAGTGAATCGGCCGACGAAGCGCGGCTTATGGCGCAGGCTACGTATCTACGCACCCACAAAGCTGATTATGATGCCTTCATTCAGGCTTCCTCCGATTTAAGTTATACCGAAGCCAGCCAACGCTTTCTGGCAAATGCCGGCTTGGCGTTAGGGAAAGAGGCGCCCAACGATCGCTTGGCCTTGCACTATCGCTTGGCCTTGCCAAATGAAATTCCGATGCATCTCGTTCGTCGCGAAGTCAGCCATCATTCCGATGCGCCTCAAGGTGCTATGATGAGCGCCAGTGCTATTCGCGCCCATTTGCCCGACGCCCTCGATGAGGTTGAGCCCTATCTACCAAAGGAAAGCATGGAGGTTCTTTCACGCACCTACGCAAAGGCGGTGCACAATCCAAACGACGCGCCACTGCTTACAACGCTCAAGGTACTTTGCTGCGGCATGAGTGCCGAGACCGTGGCGATCCGCCTTGGTATTCGTGACGGCTGGGAGCATCGTTTCTTTGAGGCAGTGCATCACGCCGATGATTTCTCAGACCTTCTCAGTCGTGCCCAAACACGACACTATACCCGAAGTCGTATCAAACGCTTGGTGCTTGCCTTGCTTTCGCCTTTACCGGAGCCTCCGAGTAGCCCTGACTATATACGTGTTTTAGGGTTTTCAGAAAAAGGACGGCACTTGCTCAAAACCCGTTCCAAAGACATTCCTATTGTTCTCAACACCGCCAAAGATGCACGCCTGTTGTCCGAGGAGGCAACCGCTCTTTTAAACGGTGATATTCGCCGCCAAAATCTAGCCGATCTTCTCTGTGGAAGGTCCGAGCAAAACCGTGATTATCGCGAACGACCACGCATGCAAGTGTCTTCTTAAACACGCGCCAATCCCCGCAAGATGCAATGAAATTAGCAAACAAGTTCATCTTTCTATATTGGATTTTTTTCGCGGGTGTTGTATGCTATAGTTAGTATAAAATATATTCGATATTTAGGAGACTTTAGAAATGAAAGATACTCAAGTTAAAGTAACCCAAGAACCATACCTCCAAAACGGGATGTATCGTATTCCTACCAATGAAGGCACCCCAAGCGATGCTTTCTTGCAAGGTCCATGGTGGCAAGCCAATGCGGAAGATACCGATGCAACCAGCATTGTAGAATACACCATTATTTGGAAAACAGAAACCGAGGATGCTCCGGTTGACTGGAGCAAACCAACCTACATCATCGCTCGCGGTGACATCAGCATCGATATTACCGAACTTGCTGAATTACTCCCTAACGAATTCCTCTCTTTCTAATTCACCCAATCAAGCACACCCTCAACGGGTGTGCTTTTTTATTGTCCCAGCTATTACCAAATTTGCCAGGATGGTTTGCTATTGCATTTTACGTTTTTTACAACTAGACTGAAGGTATGGCATTTTACACAATACCTATAGAAATACAGAAAATGAAGGGAGCATCTCTATGCTAAACCATTTTTGCAAAAAACCGTTGTGGGAAGTCAGTCAAACCTTAGCGGCTGTTGCCGGTGGTACAAAGCCTGCCGATACCGTCATTCGCGGCGGCAAGCTGGTAAATGTCTGCACTGCCGAAATCATGGACGGGGTAGATATTGCCATCAGTGAAGGGCGCATTGCCTTGGTGGGCGATGCAAGCCATTGCATTGGCGAAGGCACCG
This sequence comes from uncultured Peptococcaceae bacterium, assembly GCA_900553245.1. Lineage (GTDB taxonomy): Bacteria > Bacillota > Peptococcia > Peptococcales > Peptococcaceae > UMGS1590. The sequence goes on along the minus strand of USCP01000143.1, from coordinate 1,775 downwards.
AGGTCATCGATGCCGCCGGCCAATATGTGGCACCAGGCTTCTTGGACGGTCATATTCATATCGAATCCTCTATGTTAAGTGTGGGCGAATATGCCAAGGCCGTGATTCCGCACGGCACCGTGGGTATTTATCCGGACCCTCATGAAATCTGCAATGTTTTGGGCTTAGACGGCGTCAAGTGCATGATTGACGATTCCAAGCGTACGCCGCTCAAAGCCATGTTCGTCACCCCATCCTGCGTGCCTGCAGTACCGGGCTTTGAAGACACCGGCAGCTTTGTTGGACCGGAGGATGTGGCAAAAACCATGGAATGGGATGAAATTGTGGGTCTTGGCGAAATGATGAATTTTCCTGGCATTCTTGCCGGCACCGACCATGCCCATCAAATTGTCGGCAACACTCTAAAAGCTGACAAGGTGGCAACCGGTCACTACTCCATGCCAGAGGTTGAATCCGGCCTCAACGCCTACATCGCCAGTGGCATTCGTTGCTGCCATGAATCCACCCGTCCGGAGGATGTCATTGCCAAAATGCGCCTCGGAATGTATGCTCAAATTCGTCACGGCAGCGCTTGGCAGGATTTACCTGTGATTGCCAAGGCCATCACCGAAAACAAAGTGGATACCCGCTTCGCCAACTTAATCTCCGACGATACCCATCCAAATACCCTCGTTAGCCACGGTCATTTGGATTATATCTTGCGAGTGGCCCTCGATGCCGGTATTGACCCAATCACCGCCATTCAAATGGTCACCATCAACACCGCCCAATGCTACCGCATGGACCAAGACCTCGGCTCCATCACCCCAGGTAAATGTGCAGACATCGTCTTCCTCAAAGACCTCGAAAGCATGGAAGTCACTCGCACCATCATCGACGGTGATACCGTGGCCAAGGATGGCAATATGTGTGTCGAATTTGCACCATACACCTATCCGGATTGGGCACGCCACTCCATCCACTTGAAGGATACCGTGACCGCCGATACCTTCAAAATTGAAGCACCGCAAGGCAAGGACGCTGTGAAGATTCGTGCCATCGAAGTGATTCCTGCTCGCGTTGGCACCAGCGAAGTCTTTGCCACCCTCACTGCCCAAGACGGTGAATTAAAGAGCGATGTGGACCAAGACATCCTCAAGACCTTCGTCCTCGAACGTCACCACGAAACCGGCACCATGGGTGCAGGCTTTGTCAAAGGCTTCGGCATTAAAAACGGCGCCATGGCAAGCACCGTAGCCCATGATGCCCACAACCTTCTCGTGGTTGGGACCAACGATGAAGACATGGCCCTTGCTGCCAACACCTTGATTGAATGTGGCGGTGGCATGGTTGCCGTACAGGACGGCAAAGTTTTGGGCTGTGTAGCGCTCCCAATCGCCGGCCTCATGAACGACGAACCGGCAGAAAACATGGCGGCCACCGTCGCTAAGCTCGAATCTTCTTGGGAAGTCATCGGCTGCACCTTACCATCCCCATTTATGACCATGGCATTGATTCCGCTTGCATGTCTGCCGGAACTTCGCCTCACCAACCGCGGCTTGGTTGACTGCCGCACCTTCACCTTCGTTCCACTTGTGGTCGAAGACTAATCCAATCTTCAAACGCCTTGCCTCAGCAAGGCGTTTTTTGCACACACAAAAAAAAATAAGTGCAGAGGATAAAGTACAAAATGAAACGCTTGATCTCTACACTTTTATGGTACTAAAAACGCCGACAGCATTGCTGTCGGCGTTTTTTATTTAGAAAATTATTCTTGTCCTTGCAAATATTCATCA
>USCP01000142.1 GCA_900553245.1 uncultured Peptococcaceae bacterium | reverse complement strand
ATGGGTATACTTAAAATATAAAATAAATAAAAAACATTGGTTAAAAAGTTTTTAACCAACAAGATATTATTTTTAGGAGGCAACACAGATGAGTAATTTAACTGAAAAACTTTTTGTATGTGGTATTGATGCAATGGATCCACGTCTTACTAGAAAGTACATCGACATGGGTATCATGCCAAACGCTAAAAAGATGCTCGAACAAGGTGCTGCTCGTGAAGACTTGGTAATGCTCGGTTGCATGCCAACTGTAACCCCGCCACAATGGACCACTATGGCTACTGGATGCACCCCTCAAGTTCATGGTATCACTTCTTTCTATCGCTTAGGCGCTGACCTCGACTTAATTAACATGAACCTGGATTCTCGCCTTTGTAAGGCTGAACAAGTATGGAATGTTACAGCAGAAGCTGGCAAGAAGACTCTTGTATGGCACTGGCCTGGTTCTGCTTGGCCACCAAGTTCTGATAACCCTAATCTCACTGTAGTAGACGGCTCTTCCCCTGGTAGTGTTAACATGTCTACTGCTCAAATCGATGGGGAATACCTTTTCATCGCTAGTACTGAAAACCAACGTGTTGCATTCCGTTCTGGTGAAGCAAACGGTTCTAAAGTCCCTTGCGTAATTACTGGTCTTGACGAGCAAGAAGACGACGTTAGTAGTGGTTCTTCTTGGGGAGGTAATTTTGATCCAGACGCTGTAGCTAAGAGTCCTGGTTTCAAACAATACATCATTGACCCACACGTAAACGGTCAAGGTGGTTACATCGACTTCCCTATTGACGTTGGTTATTCACCCATCAAGGATGCTGACGATAAGTGGGCAGAAGCTCCAGAAGGCGCTAAAGAATTCACTATTCTCTTCTCTGGTGGTTTGATTCGTCGTCCAGCCCTCATTCTTAAGAACGAAGAAGGCATCTACGATCACATTGCTATCTACAAGAACAAAAAGCAAGTAGAACCACTTGTAACCATCAAAAACGGTGAATACATCCGTGACTACATGGACGATGCAATTAAGCATGACAACCCAGTTCCAGCAAACCGCGATTTGCGCGTATTGGAAATGAAGGAAGATGGTAGCTTTGTTAAGATGTGGATCTCCGCTTCCATGGATCTTTCTATGCACATGATGTGGCATCCTGCTGAACTTTATCAAGAAATCGTTGATAACATCGGGTTCCCACCTCCAACTTCTACCTTGGGTGGCGGTAACAAAGACTTACTCTTGAATTGCACTAACGCTTGCTGGGAACACACCTTGGATTGGCAATCTGCATGTATTCTTTACATGATGGAACAAAAGGGCTCCGAAGTAGTATTCTCTCACTTCCATGCTCCTGACTTGACCAAGCACATGTTCATTCGTTACTTCGCTAAGGGCCACAATGGCACCACTACTGAAGATTACGAAGAAGTAATGCAAGCTGTTTATAAGCAAATCGACCGTTACCTTGGTAAATTCATTCATCTTCTTGACGAAGGTTGGACCATCATGGTTGTATCTGACCACGCACAAGTTTGTCCTAAGTGGGGTATTCGTGGCTTAGGTGACATGGGTATGAACTGCTCCTTGATGGAAGAACTCGGTTTCTTGAAGCTTAAGACCGACGAAAACGGCAACAAGCTTAATGAAGTTGACTGGGAAAACACCAGAGCTGTTGCTAACCGTGAAATGCACATCTACTTGAACCTCAAGGGCCGTACCGATCATGGTATCGTAGACCCAGAAGATGCATATCAATTAGAAGAAGAAATCATGACTGCCCTCTACGGCTACAAAGACCCAGAATCCGGTCAACGTATCGTATCCTTGGCATTGCGTCGTAAAGATGCTGTGTTAATTGGTTTGGGCGGCGAATACCCAGATTGCGGTGACATCATCTACTGCATGGCAGAAGGTTATGAACACGACCACGATGACAGTCTCCCAACTTCCTTGGGTGAGTGCGATACCTCCGTATCCCCAATTTTCTTCGCAGCAGGTTCCGGTTTGAAGCATGACATTTACACCGATCGTATGATTCGTCAAACTGATGTTGCACCTACTATCGCAACCATGCTTGGCGTAAGAATGCCTGCACAATGTGAAGGTGCACCTATCTACCAAATTTTGGCCGATAAGTAAAAAATACTATATAAAAAAGGCATCTATCCTAGATAGGTGCTTTTTTAAGAGGAGCGGATTATTATATGATCCACCTAAAAGTTGTATAGCTTTAGAGAATTATGTGTTGGACGCTATTATAGAATAGTTTTAAACTAAGTATATAGAAGCTGATAGATTTTTTAAAGTTTCTTTAAATAAATGCTTAAGACATATATGCTGAAAGATCCTAAATTTAAGCGAGGTATTTATCGTTAGACTTCTAGCGACAAATATCTTGTTTTTATAATGAATGAAGAACACTTTTTAAGAGGTGGTAAAATGGCTAATGAAGTTTTGGCTAAGGACAAAATTACAGAATTCCGAGACATTCAAGTGGCTCACGAAATTCAAAGTATGGCTGCTTTGGGAGTGTTTCCAAAGGGAATTATTGTATACGGGTTGGTCTATTTCAAAGATGGCAAACGCCAATACATGATTAGTGAGGACCCTGTAAATGTAATTTCTTTCTTAAATGATGTGGAGAATCAAAAGTATTTTCCGTCTCCAATTGATAGCTATTCTGAACGTTTAATTATTCCGGAAGGCTATGAAGAGGACATTATTAATGGTATCAAGATAAAGCTTGCGAGACAACTTCAAGAAACCTATCCGGAGGAAGTGTTCTTGCTTTTGCGTGAACTCGATGGAACACCGGGGAATAGTGCGATGGAAGATGTACTTCGTGCATATCGCAATGAGATGGAAGTAGTCTTCGATGAGGATAAAATTGAAGCCTTTCGTGATTTGTGCACCCGTGCATTTACCCGCAAAAATTTGTCTGAACTGGCTTATCAGGAATTAACCGAATGGTGTCAAAAGCGTTTATTACAATTGGTAGATTACGTACCGCCGGTTGGTAATAAAGAAAAGAGCTTCTATGGCTTTTCTGTGATTGAAGACCACAAGGTAAGTCGTACGATTATTAATGCGAACCTTAAGTGTATTTATCAAGATAAACGTAGTCTTGAAGATAAGGGTAATGCATGCACTTTGTGGCATAAAAAGACTTTTACCGTCATGCAACAAGAAAGCTTGCGAGGTATCCAAGAGCAAATGAAGCATCATATTGAGTCTATTTATGATGAACAAATGATTCAAGTAATGGAACAGCTGGATCATACCACTAGTGTTGTTGATTCAGTGCGCATGCAAGATATTATGCAAAAGCTTTCAGTTTTTGGCCAAAAGGCTGTTGATTTAGGTGCTTACTATGGAAAACTTTGGGGAGTGAAGATTACATTGGAAAGGAGGAAGAACAATCATGAAAGTTAATAACGAAAAAAGAGTCAATGTTCTTAAAAAGCGTGTGGAACGTTGTGTATGTAAGTCCTGCGGTGGTCCGTTGAGTCTTAGAAAAATTGACTTTAACGACTTTGAAGATGCCCGTATTGAAATCTTTTGCGAACACTGCAACCGTATGGAATTCGGGATTGAGCCTGAAATATTTACTAGTGCGCAATATTATGTTGATGAATATAAAATCAACTTGTACCCAGACATGGGGAACAACAATGTAACCCGTAAAATGACCGTATCCAGCATTTGCGATATTATGACTTGGGGCTTTAAGAACCTTGGGTTCCTTACTAAAGAAGGCTTTACTGTGAAGCCTAGCATGGATGGCAAAATTGTTGGTGAATGTGTGGTTCTCAACGATGAAACTTTGGATGAGCTCGAAAAGGAGTTGGAACTGTAATGAGTCAAGAAGAATTTGTCATTGAAGCGAATAATCTTTGCTTTCAAGTAGGGAAACGCTATCTTTTAAAGGACATCAATGTGCAAATCAAAGCGGGCGAGCACTGGTTGATTTATGGGATGAATGGTTGCGGTAAAACCACTCTTTTAAGTATTTTATCCGGTTTTCAACAACAAACCTCAGGCTCTCTTAAGGTTTTCGGTGAAACACTAACTAATGACAATGTCTTAAATACAAGAAAGCGGATTGGTTGGATTAGTAGTTCCTTCTTCGATACGCGTTACCATCATGAAATCGTTCGTGATATCGTTTTATCTGGATGTTTTGGTACTTATGGTATTGACTGGGAAATTACTAGCGAACAACATTTGCGTGCGATGGCTTTGCTCAAAGAATTGGATTTAGAGGATAAGGCTTATCAAAGCTATGATCGTCTTTCTAAGGGGCAAAGACAAAATGTACTCATCGCTCGAGCTTTCATGAATACACCGGATATTCTTTTACTTGATGAACCATATTCCAGTTTGGACGTTCTCGCAAAAGCGCGATTTATGGATTTGCTTGAAAAACTTATGGAACGTAAGGATTTAACAGTGCTTTTCGTTAGCCATGAGGTTAATGATGTGCATGATATGTTCCCGAATACTTTGATTTTGAGAAATGGTCGTGTATTTGCGAAAGGTGACACTCAAGATCTATTCCAAGATGATAAGCTTTCAAGTTTTTTCCAACAGAAGGTAGCCGTTAAGGATGTGATTGAACATCGCATTAATCCATTAGGCGATACACACAATATTGATATGGAATTGTTTAAATAAACTTGATTGAAAAAAGGACACTTGAGTAAATCAGTGAGTGCTCCTTTTTACTTTAAGGGAATATAGCAATATTCTATTTAGATTTTTAAGTATACTATAGGGTCTAAAATTGGGATAAAAGATAAATTGAATGTGTTAATCGTTGAAACGAATACGTGTTTTATATGGCAAATAAATGAGTTATGTAATGGGTTAGTAAAGATATAATAGAAAAATAATACCTGAAAAAAGAACCAAGCAAAGTGATATGTACCCTCTTTACTGGACATCCAGTAGAGAGGGTGTTTTTTATGCGATA
>USCP01000141.1 GCA_900553245.1 uncultured Peptococcaceae bacterium | reverse complement strand
TTTGACGTTTCTGAAGAACAAATATGTATGGGCCCCTCCGCCGGTAGTGACAGCTACCTTAATGAAAACAGAATCATCAGCGCCGCATTGGCAACCGGGGCGGTGGCCATTCATCCGGGCTACGGCTTTTTATCTGAAAACGATCATTTTGCGGCCCTTTGCGAAGAAAACGACTTGGTCTTTATCGGCGCACCCGCAAAGACCATGCAGGCGTTAAGTGATAAGGCGAAAATCAAGGCGATGATGCAAGATGCCGGATTACCAACCATTCCAGGCACCGAAGCATTGGAAAGTCTTGAAGAAGCGCTGGAGGCGGCGGAACGCATCGGTTATCCAGTGATGCTCAAGGCGCGCTCCGGTGGCGGTGGTCGCGGTATTCGTATGGTCACCGGTGCAGACATGCTGGCGCAAGTTTATGCCACTGCTGTGGCTGAAAGTCGCGCAGCCTTTGGCGACGGCGCGTTGTATCTTGAAAAATGTGTTTATCCGGCGCGTCACGTCGAGTTTCAAATTATTGCCGATGAATTTGGCAATGTCGTATGCCTGGGTGAACGTGATTGTTCCGTGCAACTTCGTCATCAAAAGCTCATTGAGGAAGCCCCATCGCCTGCTGTGACGGTGGAAGGCCGTGAGGCGCTTGTTGAAAAAATTTGTGATGCCGTGCGTGCAATTCACTATGTAGGGCTTGGGACCTTAGAATTTTTATTGGACCAAGACGGACATTTTTGGTTTATGGAAATGAATTTACGTCTGCAAGTAGAGCATGGTGTGACCGAGATGCTTAGCGGCGTGGATTTGGTAAAATGGCAGATTCGCGTGGTGGCAGGGATTCCGCTTCAGTTGCATCAAGAAGATGTGATGTTGCGTGGTGCTTGTATTGAATGTCGCATCAACGCCCGTTCTACCGGCACCATCACCCAATTGCACGTGCCAGGCGGCCCTTTTGTACGATTTGATACCTTTCTTGTACAGGATTGCAGCATTACCCCTTACTATGATTCCCTCCTGGGTAAGCTGATTGTTTGGGCCGCAGATCGTGAGGAAGCCGTGCGCAAAATGCGTGCGGCGCTTTGCGAGCTTGTTATTGAAGGTGTTGAAACAAATATTGAAGAGCAACTTTCACTCATCAGTGAGCAGGATTTTGTGTTGGGCACTTACGATTTAAGATTTATGGAAGGACGGTGATTAGATGGCCTTTTTGAAATTTAAACGCACCCCTAATAACGAACTCGAAGCCGGCGGTCGTAGCTTAAGCGATACCGCAGCAGAAAAAGAAGAAGTTTCATGTGTCAACTGTCATCGTTCCTATCCGAAAGATGTGTTGGAAAACACCTTGTATTGTTGTCCGCACTGTGGCTATCATTTTCCACTTTCTGCCCGTGAACGTATTCGACTTGTGGCAGACCGACACAGTTTCCAAGAACTTTTCGATAATATTGTATCCAAAGACCCGCTGGCGTTTCCCGGTTATAACAAAAAACTGGAAAAAGCGAATACCGGTGCCGGAGAAAATGAAGCCGTCGTATGTGGCACCTGTTCCATTGGCGGCATAAGCTGCTGCCTATTTGTCATGGAAGGGAAGTTCATGATGGGCAGTATGGGGGCCGCTGTGGGCGAACGACTGACGCTTCTTTTTGAATATGCGACCGACCATCATTTGCCGGTGGTGGGGTTCACCGTATCCGGTGGCGCACGCATGCAAGAAGGACTCTTTTCCCTCATGCAAATGGCCAAAGTAAGTGGTGCTGTGATGCGTCATAGCCAAGCCGGTCTGCTTTATATGCCGGTATTGACCGGCCCGACCCTCGGCGGTGTGACTGCGAGCTTTGCCATGGAGGGTGATATTATCTTAGCTGAACCGGGCGCGATTGTCGGCTTTGCCGGTGCCCGTGTGATTGAACAAACCACACGCAAGAGCCTGCCAAAGGGCTTTCAAACGGCGGAATTTTTGTTGGAACACGGCTTTGTGGATGCCATCGTTGAACGTAAGGCGCAACGTCAACGTATTGCACGATTATTGTACATTCATTCGGGGAGGGTGGTAGAGTGAGTAAATTTGCCTTTGACAGTGTAAAGATTGCTCGCGGGAGCAAGCGTCCTACGGGACTGGATTATATCAATGCCATCTTCAACGATTTTTTTGAACTTCACGGAGACCGTACCTATGCGGATGATGCCGCTGTTGTTGGTGGGGTTGCCTATTTGGATCGCACACCGGTCACGGTGATTGCCATCGAAAAGGGACATAGCATTAAGGAACGCAATGCTCGTTCTTCCGGGGCTCCTCATCCGGAAGGTTATCGCAAGGCCCTCAGATTGATGCGTCAGGCCGATAAATTTCATCGTCCGATTATTTGCTTCGTAGATACTGCCGGTGCCTATTGTGGCATTGGCGCCGAAGAACGCGGACAAGGGGCAGCGATTGCCGATAATCTTGTTGGCATGATGAACTTAAATGTCCCGATTATTTCTGTCTTTATCGGTGAAGGCGGAAGCGGTGGTGCCTTGGCGCTGGGGGTTGCGGACCGTGTGTGGATGCTTGAAAATGCGGTCTATTCCGTCATTAGTCCGGAAGGCTGTGCAAGCATTCTTTGGAAGGATGCGGCAAAAGCAGATGTTGCCGCTGATAGCCTCAAACTCACCGCTGAGGACGCCCTTGCGTTTGGTTTTGCGGAACGCATTATCTCCGAAAAGGACCTTGGGTCGCGTATTTTTTATAAAGATTTAGAACGCGCCCTCATCCAAGAAGTGCAGGCGTTGCGTCAAGAAAAGGATTTAACCGCTAATAGATATCGCCGTTTTAGAGCATTTGGATTGAGCGGCATTGAGGAAAAACGATGAGTATTTACGAACAGTTTTATACTGAAAGCATAGATGATCAAGGCTGCTTGGTGGATATTGACATTCATTATCCTGACAATTTCAACTTTGGCTATGATGTGGTGGATGCTATTGCTGAAAAAACGCCGGATAAGCGTGCCTTGGTATGGTGCAATATCGAAAATGAAGAACATATTTTTAGCTTTGACGACATTCGCGATGAGAGCAATCGCGCTGCGAATGTGTTGCTTGAAAACGGCATCGGCCGTGGGGATCGTGTGATTTTGGCCCTCAAGCGTCATTATGAATATTGGATGCTTGCTATTGCCTGTCATAAAATCGGTGCGGTCATGATTCCGGTGACCCACATGCTCACCACCGAAGACTTTATTTACCGTATGCGTGCTGCTAAGGTCAAGGCGGTGGTCTGTACCACTCAAAACCATGTACCGGAACGGGTACGTGAAGCGGCGGCGGTGCTTGCGGAAGAATGTCCATGCAAACTCTGGACGGTAAAGGAAGGCGTCGAAGGCTTCGCGTGCTTGACCACCGCCATGGCAAGCGCCTCTGTTCACCTAGAACGCCAAGAGACCCTTGCTGGCGATCCGATGGTGATTTATTTTACCTCAGGCACCTCAGGCTATCCAAAGGGGGTTATTCATGACTTTTCCTATCCTCTTGCTCACTATGTCACAGCCAAATATTGGCAGGGCGTCAAAGACGGCGGTTTGCACTTTACCGTATCTGAAACCGGTTGGGCGAAAGCCTCTTGGGGAAAGCTCTATGGACAATGGCTTAATGAGTGTGCGGTGATGGTCTATGACTTTGACAACTTTGAACCACGCCAAATGGCAGCAGTGATCAATAAATACGGTGTCACCTCTTTCTGTGCGCCACCAACCATTTACCGCTATATGACCCGTAAAGGCACCACCGACTTCCCTTGCTTGGAGCATGTTGGAACTGCCGGTGAATACCTGAGTACGGATGTGTTTACTAAATTTAAAGAAGCCACCGGTCTTGACATTATGGAAGGCTATGGACAAACCGAAACCACCCTGCTTATTGCAAACTTTATCGGCAAGCCTGCCAAAGACAGTGCCCTTGGATTGCCATCCCCTCTTTATACCATTGAACTTCGTAGCAAAGACGGCAGTCTGACCCCGGATGGTCAAATTGGCGAGGTCTGTGTGGTGCCAAAAGATGGCAAGCGCCCAATTGGCATTTTCTGTGGCTATCTTGACGATGAGGAACGCTATCGCAACGCTTGGCGTGGCGGTGTTTACCATACCGGTGACGCTGTCTATAAGGATGAGGATGGTTACTATTGGTTTCATGGTCGTTTTGATGATATTATTAAAAGCGGTGGCTTCCGCATTGGCCCTTATGAAATTGAAAACGTCCTCATGACCCATCCTGCGGTCATGGAATGTAGCGTCATTGGCATTCCGGATCGTTTGCGCGGACAAGCCATCAAGGCCATGGTAACCTTAGCACCGGGCTATGAATCCTCTCGCAAATTGGAACTGGAAATTCGTGATTATTGCAACGGTCAGCTTGCTGAGTATAAGTGGATTCGCAACGTTGAAATCCTAGATGATATGTCAAAAACCATTAGTGGCAAAATCAAAAAGGCAGAGCAACGTCAACATCATGCTGCCCTATAAGCACTACAATAGAAAAGAAATACGTGTGCTTATGTTGCTTTGTGTATAAAACCATGTTACATTTAAGGAGATGTTGATGGAACAAATTCAAAAGGGACGAGTGACGATGCAGGAACGTATTACAGAATTTACCACTTCTGTGGCCTCTGCCTATAAGAAGTTGAAAAAAATCAAACGACAACAAACAGAACTCTATGCGTCTTTTGGCATTCGTGAGCCTCATGTGATGTGCCTTTATTTTTTGGGAGAGCATCCGGAAGGCTTGACAGTGACCGAATTGGCTGCACTTTGCTATGACGACAAGGCTGCGACATCCCGTGCGGTGGATTACCTGGTGGAAAAAGGCTATGCACAGCATGAAGAAGACGATGTAAAGAGCCGCTGGCGCTCAAAAGTACAGCTTACCGAAAGAGGCATTGAATTGGCCGGCGTGGTAAGCCGTGTCGCCTCGAAGGTTTCTGCGGTCATTACCAAAGGCATCCCACCAGAAGATGTGGAAGTGTTTTATCGTGTCTTTAAACAGATGATCAATAACATGGACCATTTTATGAAATAAGAAAAAACGTCTGATTTCCAAAGAGAAATCAGACGTTTTTTTAGGCGGCGAATTGTCAAGTCAAGTGCAACACCTTAGAATGATACAGCTCA
>USCP01000140.1 GCA_900553245.1 uncultured Peptococcaceae bacterium | reverse complement strand
AGAGCCCTGAGACCATCAACAAGGTCGTGGCAGCGATGGAAGCGGCCAATGCGGCACGTATTCACGATGAGGATATGATGGTAGAAAATCCGGAAGATGAGGCAAAGATTGTACCAACGCAAACCCTCGTGGTGAGCTACAAGACCGCTCTTGGCGGTAAAACCAGCCGTTACTACAATGTGCCAACCGAGGACGCGGCCAAGATTATGGCACCGTTCTTGAATGATTCTCATTACTATGAAGCGACTTGGTCCACCTTGATGAATATGGAGCTGGAAAATGTATCAGAGCTTCTTGTGGATGGCAACGGCTTTGCGGATTTCGCATCAATTGACAACGAAGTGACCTTGATTGCCAATAGCGATACCAACGACAAGATGAGCAAGGCTGAACGTGCCGCTCGTTTGGAACGCAGTGAGGCCTTGCTTCAAGCGATGAAGAGTGACTTGAAAAAGCGCAACGCCGATGTGTTGGCAAGCCGCGTGGTAGACTATGTGACTTACGGCGGTGCAACCAGCGAAAAGAACAGCGCTGTTTGGGGCATGCGTTATCCGGTGTATGCCGATGACAGTGCCACCGTTGCCCTCTTGCAGGATTGGCGTGACCAAGGCATTTTGCCGGAAGAACACACCACCTTGAGTGCTGCGTTAACGGGGATGGCCATTAAGACCGTGACTTACGATGACAGCGAACAAGGCTATACCGTGACCGGGACCATGAGCAATGAGGACTTCATCAATGCCTGGTTGGCAGGGGACTTTGTTTATACCGATCAAGCCGACCGCTACGGCTTTGATGTCAATAAGAAGCAGGGTGTGATTGTGGTGGATGCCACAAGCGACACTTCCATGCCGGTCAGTCCGCTGATGCGTGATGTGGATGGCCGATTCGATGACGAGGCACAGACCCATACCTCTTACGCCAGCTTCTACTACAAGAACAAGGCGGATGCTTAAGTTTTCGTCCAAACCGACATCAACTCCCTGTCGGTTAAGGTTATACGGCGCTTTCGTTGAGAAAGCGCCGTTTTTACATTTTCAAGATAAAAAAACAGTTTATTTGTTGCCAATACTATAATCCTTGTATAAGCAAAGTTATAAAATAAATATGCTAGCATAAGCATGATAACAATCGTAAGGATTAAATAAGAAATAAAAAAACTCAGCACTCATTATTGCACAATGATAAAAACAGGCATATAATTTAGGTATGAAATGAGTTATAAGATTGAAAGAGGAAAAAGGAGTGTTCATATCATGGCTCAAAAAGTAGACTTAAGAAATTTCGTAGAAGACGAATATTGTCAAGACGTTAAAGAAGTGGCAACCAAGGTCGGCGTGACCGTAGTATGCGACGATGAAGACGAAGTTGAAGAAGAAGGTCTTCATGTTCAAAACTTTGATGGCTGTGACAATATGAAGGAAACCGCTTCTAAGTTTGGTGTATCTGTTGTATGTGACGACGAAGACTAATTTCTTTACGTTTATATACTCAAGGCTTCGCATAGGCGAAGCCTTTTTTTATTGTAAAATTTTCCCAGTCAATCTGTTGTTTTATCATAAAAGTTGGAAACCAGATGAGATGATATAATGAATTACAAATCTTTTTAATGGAGGCAGGCGTATGCTTGAAATAAAAAACATTCGCAAAACCTATACCACCGGGGATTTTACCCAAGTGGCGCTCAATGGGGTTTCGCTGAATTTGCGCGACAACGAATTTGTTGCGATTTTGGGGCCGAGCGGTTCCGGTAAAACCACCCTTCTCAATATCATCGGCGGTTTGGACCGTTACGAAGAAGGGGATTTGGTGATCAACGGGGTATCTACTCGTGAGTACAAGGACCGTGATTGGGACAGCTATCGCAATCATACCATTGGCTTTGTCTTTCAAAGCTATAACCTGATTCCCCATCAAACGGTGCTTGCCAATGTAGAGTTGGCGTTGACCATCTCCGGTATTTCCAAGAAGGCGCGCACCAAGCGCGCCAAGGACGCCTTGGAGAAGGTGGGCTTGGCAGACCATATCAACAAGCGTCCAAATCAGCTTTCCGGCGGACAGATGCAGCGTGTGGCGATTGCCCGTGCGCTGGTCAACGATCCCCATATTGTTCTCGCCGACGAACCGACCGGTGCCCTTGATAGTGAAACCAGCGTGCAGATTATGAACCTCCTCAAGGAGGTTGCCAAGGACCGCTTGGTTGTGATGGTCACCCACAATCCGGAGCTGGCAGAGGCCTATGCGACCCGTATTGTGCGCTTGAAGGACGGCAATATCACAAGCGACAGCGATCCGGCAGAAACCGAGGACACGCCGAGCGAACATCGCAACCTCGGCAAGGCAAGCATGCATTTTCGTACGGCCCTTGCCTTGAGCTTCAAAAACCTCTGGACCAAGAAAGGGCGTACCTTTCTCACGGCCTTTGCGGGGTCTATTGGGATTATTGGGATTGCGCTGATTTTGGCGTTGTCCACAGGCGTGAATGATTACATCAACGACCTTCAAGAGGATGCGATGAACGCTTATCCGATTACGATTAACGCCGAAACCATCGACATGTCGAGCCTTATGAACAGTGCCGGGCTCATGGCCACCGAGGCGGCAGAGGTCGATGAAAAGCGTGATAAGGTCTATGCGGAAAACGGCATTTTGGAGATGGAAACCACCATGAATGCGAGCATCACCGAAAACGACCTTACTGCCTTCAAGGACTACCTCGATGACAAGGACAGCAACATTCGTTCCTACCTCGGAAAAAATGGGGTGGTGTATACCTACGATGTCAATTTTGACGTTCTTACTAAGGATACCGAAGGAAACATCATCAATACCGCCCGCGAAACTAAGACCTCCATGGATGACATGAAGGAAAACGTGCAAAACACCGAAAACGCCGAAATCGGCATGAACATGAACCCCATGCTTGCCGGTTCTCAGGTAGGGGCAGAGAATTTTAAGGAAATCCTCCCAGGTCAAGACGGCACCGGCATTAGCAAGGTCGTGACCGATAGCTACGATGTGGTGTACGGGGCATGGCCAAAGGAAGCCAACGAAGTGGTGCTGGTTCTTGACGACAAAAACGGCATCCAAAGCTCTGTGCTCTATCAGCTCGGGCTCATTAGCGAAGAAGACTATGATGCGATTTTTGATGCCCTTGAAGCCGACAAGGACCCAAAAACCATCACCTACGATTACCAAAGCCTTTGCGATAAAACCTTTAAGTTGATTCCGGCAAGTGACTATTATGTGGCACAGGAAGACGGCACCTTTAAGGACATGCGTGATGATGCCGCTTACCAAGAAACTCTCTATAACAACGGCATCGATCTCAAGGTTGTTGGGCTCATCCGTCCAAAGGACGGCGCCGAAAATCGCCCAATCCAAGGGACCGTGGGCTACATGGCAGACTTAACAAAGGAACTTATTGCGCACACCGATGAAAGTCCGGTGGTAAAGGCACAAGAAGCCACACCGGATACCAACGTTTTAAACGGTGTACCATTTGAAGTTTCCAGCGATGCCGAAAAGACAGAAAGCGCCAAGACCTACATCAAGACCTTGGGCGTCAGTGAAAAAGCCAGCCTCTATACCATGATGATGATGTCTGCCCAAGAGGAAGGCAACACCGGTGCCGCTGCCGGCATGGCACAAATGGCAAGCGATGAAAATGCCATGGCTCAAGCCTTGGACGCTTGGCTTGATGCCGCGCCGGATGAAGCAGCCTTGGTGAAATTCTACGATCAAACCATGGGTGATACCACCGTGGAAGACAACCTCACCGATTTTGGCAAGGTCAGTCTGGATGCACCGTATTCGATTAGCATTTACACCGACACCTTTGAAGACAAGGAAGCGGTCAGTGCTTGCATTGATGCCTACAACGACCGCGTAGGCGAAGACGCACAAATCACCTACACCGACTATGTGGCGATGCTGACGTCATCCCTCACCTCTATGGTCAACGTGGTGACCTACGTGCTCATTGCCTTTGTGGCAGTATCCCTCGTCGTCAGCTGCATCATGATAGGCATTATCACCCACATTTCCGTCATGGAACGCACCAAGGAAATCGGGATTTTACGTGCGATTGGGGCATCGAAACGCAACATTTCCCAAGTCTTTAACGCCGAAACCCTCATCATTGGGCTCTTCTCTGGCGCCCTTGGGGTCGGCGCCAGCATGCTTGCTTGTATTCCAATCAATAGCATCCTACACACCCTTCTTGAAAATGCATCCAGTGTGAATGTGGCGTTGCCATGGCAAGCAGGCCTCATCCTCGTCGCCATTAGCGTCGTCATCACCATGATTGGTGGCCTGCTCCCAGCAAGAAAAGCCTCCCACAAGGACCCGGTAAACGCATTAAGAAGCGAATAAGGATTTTTCAAAGCCTCGACAATCGTCGGGGCTTTTTGCATGATCAAGAATGCACTTGAAAGTGATTGTAAATATCGACTGCTCTCAACAGCTACCCTCGGTTCTCGGGAGAAACAACTTTTATCTGTGCAATTTCATTGACACCTCTAATCCCCCCTTGTCGCCGCGATGGCATTATATGGTCTTCCCCCGGGGGCCGGGGGAAGGTGGCAGGCGTAAGCCTGACGGATAGGGGTGCGATAGTAACTAACTGCATAGGCTGACAGATAAAGCACTTATCTTTGCATTTAATTTGTAAGCAAGTGGAATAAGCCACTGCTCGAACCCCTCTCCGAGCCCTCCGGGCCCACCTCTCCCCAGTCCTCGGGGAGAAACTTTTCTTCATTACAAGCTGGGGATGTATTATTTAATCACTCAATACTGGTTTCATGCCATCTTTCAGTCTTACTCTTATGGGCTTTTTTGGATTTTGTTAAAGGTGGGGGCATGGACTGTTGTCGAGGAAAAAGGTATGATAAAATTATATGCTACAAAAGACATAAAGGAGGGCGCCCTATGACCATCTCATTAACAACCTTTTCTATTTTGTCCGGCATTGTGCTTTTGGGCTGCACGTTGTTCAAGGGTATGAGCAATCGCGTCGGGATTCCGGCTTTGTTGGCGTTTATTTTTGTGGGGATGCTGTTTGGCAGCGACGGGATTTTGAAGATTCCCTTTGACAATTACGCCTTTGCCGAGCAGCTCAGTACGATGGCGCTGGTATTTATTATGTTTTACGGCGGCTTTGGGACCAACTGGAAGGTGGCAAAGCCGGTAGCGGCAGTTTCTATTGTGCTGTCGAGCGCTGGGACGGTCTTGACGGTGCTGATGGGGGGGGGCTTACTGATGCTC